>NZ_JAXRUT010000010.1:0-174132 GCF_035156405.1 Algoriphagus aurantiacus
CTTCTGTTGACTTGGATTCCTTCAGCACTCGCACGTACCACCGGCAATTGCCCCAGCCACAGACCTCCCGGGGTAAGACACTCTACTTTCATCCGATGCGGCTGAATTTACCCATAGATCCTCTGTCTGACTATTGGGATTAGACGCTTCCAAGTGCGCTTCCCCGAATCTATAAGCCTACTATTCAGTTTCTGTTCGTCCACATCTGGACTTTGCCACTGCCTTCCTTCAGATTTCCGGTCGCCCGGAACACCCTTGGCTTTGGCTATGGGGTTCCCGTCAGCGGGCCCCCTCGGGACTTGCTCTCTCCGTTGAGATCGCTCACCCTATAGTACAGTGCCATGCCCGGCACACTTGAGAGGTTTGACCACTTCGTGGTCATTTGTATTATTACATTCTCTTGGCAATTGATCCTAAAAGGATCGAACCTTTCAATAACCCTAGTTGAAACCTAGGGAAAAATGTAAACGAGAAAGGGACGACAACCCCGAATGGGGTTGAACTTTTTGGAAATGAAATTACAAATTCCAAAAAATAGAAAAGCGTAGATGCAATCCACGCTTAGGCCAACATTCAATTCCTAGTGAGGGTCAATAAAACCATCATGATTGGCTCTTTCGTTATTCAATGGTACTAAATGGATGTTTTTCTGAAGGAGAAGGGATTAGTCGACATTCCCTTGTGGTCTTTCTGTTCATGATTCACATGCAACGGAAACTTAGATATTAGCCTTTAGTGCTTTATTTTATCAGTTTATGGAACTGCTCTATTTTACTTTGATTTCCTTGTATGTAAATAATGTCTCCTTGTTTTAATTTATCATCTGGATGTATGCTTTCCATCATTTCATTTTTCCTCTTGATGCCCAGAATATTTATTCCATAGTCGGCCCTTAGGTTCAATTCTCTTAATGGTTTTCCTAAAAATGTATTGCTATCTGCGTTCATTCGCAGGCAAGTAATGTTGAAGTCTGCCAATTCATTTGGCCGATAGGTTTTCGGGCGTTTCAATTCGCCTTTAAATAATTGGTAATTGTCGGCTCTGACTTTCTCGATAAACTGATCAATATCGTCTTCGGGAACAAGAAAATTCTGAAGTACATAAGTGAATATTTGCACCGAAGTTTCAAACTCTTCAGGGATCACTTCATCAGCACCTAAAGCAAGTAATTCAGAGGTTTCCTTAATATATCTTGTTCGCACTACCAAATAGATCGAATCAGAGTGAGAACGAATATTCTTTATGACACTCCGGGTGGCAAAGTTGTCTGAAATAGCTATTACAGCCGCCCTGGCTTTTGAAAGATGTACCGTTTCGAGCATATGGTCTTGAGTAGCATCACCAAAAACAATGGGAACACCCTTTGCTTTTTCGCGTTTGACCGTTTCAGCATTCATTTCGATAACGGCATACTGAATGTTACTTGCCGCCGCTGCCTTAGCCAAATTACTTCCATTTACACCATATCCTATAATGACTAAATGATTGTCCAAGTCGTGATTGACAATTTCTGCTTTATCTTTTGCTGAAACTAATGTACTATCAAGTCCCAACTTTTTTGAAACACCAATAAATCTGTCAACAATATTCTCTGAAAAAATGATTACAAACGGAGTCAATATCATTGACACGATAGAAACAGATAAAAAATATTGGTTGGTTTCGGCAGTTAATAGATTGTATTCTATGCCCACTTTTGAGAGAATAAAGGCAAATTCCCCGACTTGAAAAAGCGCCAATCCTGTTAATAGTACAGTCCGAGGGGGGTATTTGAGTACTGCTACTGCTACTGATGCCACTGCTGATTTGACTATGAATACGACAAATACCAAAAGCAAGATGACTGGAATGTTGTTTAGAAAGAAATTCAAATCAAGCAACATGCCTACAGATACGAAAAAGAAGCTTGTAAAAAGCTCTCGGAAAGGCAGAATGATACTTGTTGCCTGATAGCTGTATTCCGATTCAGAAACAATTAAACCTGCAATAAAAGCTCCCAATGCTAAAGAAAGTCCTGCTTCTGATGTAAAAAACGCTACAGCAAAACAAAGGGTGATAGTAACCAACAAGAATAGCTCTTTGCTATTGGTTTTCGCAACTGCATGCATCAATCGTGGCACAACATACCGTGCACTGACAAAAGTGATTACAATAAGAATTACAGACTTTACAACCAGTGTCAGAATGCTTAAGCCCAGATTTGTTGATTCTCCGGCTATCATAGGGGTAACAAGCATCATTGGCACCACAATAATATCCTGAAAGATCAAGATTGCCAGTGCATTCCTTGCATGCGGAGCACTGATCTGCTGTCTATCCTGTAGCGTTTTTAAGACTATTGCTGTACTTGAAAGAGAAAAAAGAAAACCCACAAACACCGATTCATTCCAAGAATTACCTAAAAAGTAATAAACAAGTCCAGCTATTAGTACCGTGACGCCCACCTGTAAAAACCCACCAATAAAAACGGTCTTTTTGATAGAGATTAATTGCTTTATCGACAATTCCATACCAATCACGAAGAGCAAGAGAATTACTCCAATTTCAGACAGAATTTCAACTTGCTCTACTTCATGGATAAGGCTAAAACCATAAGGCCCGATTATTACCCCTGTTAGCAAAAAGCCGATTATAGAAGGCAGTTTGAGCTTTTGCAGCGCAAAAACAATAACGATTGAAAAACCTAAAAGGATAAGTATATCTTGTAATAAAGGTAGATGCATTCGTTTTCTTGTCTATTAGATTTTTTATTCTTTTGTCATTATAGTCACTTTTGCCCACAAATTGAAACTACTATGGTCTAGCCTATGACAATTAAGTAGTGAATCAAGATAATTCGCTTAATAACACTTTCCACTAAGAACTTTTTTTAAAACTCAAAGAAGGTATAAATAGCACTGAAGATTTTGACAACATGAGCCATGAAATCTTAATTCTAATAAAAAATTTCTTAGACTCGATGACTAAGTGTCCAATCAAGTATTCCGGGCTTTGGAAGTAAAAACTTGGGTTGACAAACTCTCTTACTCCAACCGAAACATATAAAGGTCAGGTTCCACTCCCCTTCCCTGATAAAAAAAATGCGTCCGGTCTGTTAGGATAATCAGAGTCGGACGCATACAACGGATATAAGTTATATTTTTAATATTAGGTCACTTTATCAGTCATCACTTTGTAAGTGGGATCTTCTAAGATGTTGATTTCAAGGATTTCATCTGCCTTTTCGAGCAATCTCCTGCAATCAGGACTTAGATGCCTTAGGTGGACTTTTTTACCCACCTTATGATAGCGTTCGGTGATTTTGTTGAGCGCCTCGATTGCTGACATATCTACTACCCTGCTTTCCTCAAAATCAATTATTACTTCATCTGGATCATTTAATACATCAAACTTTTCATTAAACGCTGATATAGATCCAAAAAACAGAGGACCAAAAATCTCATAATGCTTGACTCCATTTTCATCTATTCGTTTGCGGGCACGGATGCGTTTTGCATTGTCCCAGGCAAAGAAGAGTGCAGCCAGAATAACTCCTATTAATACTGCAAGTGCAAGATTGTGGAGAATAGCCGTTATCAGTGTAACTAAGAACATCAGAAAAACATCCTTCTTGGGCATTTTGGTAATAGTCTTGATACTTGCCCATTCGAACGTCCCAATAGCAACCATGATCATCAATCCGGTCAAGGCAGCCATAGGAACCTGCTCTATTAGCCCAGAACCAAAAACAATAAATATCAGAAGCATCACTGCAGCCACTATCCCTGAAAGTCTGGCACGCGCTCCATTCGATATATTGATCAAACTCTGGCCTATCATCGCACAACCACCCATTCCCGAAAAGAAGCCTGAAGTAACATTTGCAATTCCCTGTGCTACTGCTTCCTTATTACTTCTTCCCCGTGTTTCGGTGATTTCATCGACAATATTCAGTGTAAGTAAACTTTCAATTAACCCGACTCCAGCCATGATGACTGCATAAGGTAGGATAAGCTGTAGTGTTTCAAAATTCAATGGAACACTTGGAATATGAAAGGGAGGAAAGCCTCCTTTGATACTTGCAATATCACCAACGGTCTTGGTATCAATGTTTAGAATGGATACTAATCCGAACACCACTAAGATCGCAACAAGGGATGAAGGTACTGCTTTGGTAAGCTTTGGAAGCCCCCAGATAATAAGCATTGTGAGTAGCACTAGTCCTAAAAGAATATATAGTGGTGTGCCGTCAAGCCAGTTTCCATCAGCTCCTTTAAATTGATTCAACTGTGACATAAAAATGATAATGGCCAGTCCATTGACAAATCCAAATATCACGGGATGGGGGACCAAACGCATGAGTTTGCCCAATCTCAAGGAGCCAGCCAGAATCTGAATCAAACCAGACAGAATCACTGCAGCAAACACATATTCTACTCCGTGTGAGACAGCCAAGGCTACAATAACTACAGCAATAGCTCCAGTAGCTCCCGATATCATTCCCGGTCTGCCTCCTAAAATGGAGGTAACTAATCCCATAACAAAGGCAGCATAAAGTCCTGTCAATGGAGAAAGTCCTGCAATCATAGCAAATGCTACCGCTTCAGGAATCAAAGCCATTGCTACAGTAAGTCCCGAAAGGACCTCAGTTTTATAGTCAACACGTTGACTGAAATCAAATAAGTTGAAGTATTTCTTCATACAAAGAATATTGATTGATGATAAATTAGAATAGGACTGGGAGGAAATAGAAACGATAGCTAGGCCTGATGCCAAAAGCTCAGGGATTCCGGAAGACCGGGAAAAAATTTTAATCTGGAGTAACTGCTGTTGTTCCTATATTCATTGCGTTGCAAAGATAGCTAAAAAAGAATAACCAAATTAAATTCTGAAAAAAGGCTACTTAAGAAATATGCTCCTATAAGGACAAAACCGATGAAATAATGAAATTCAATCGATAACGTAGAGATAAAATAAATACAAAAAACTTCAAATAGGCTTAAACGAAACATAAAAAACTCTAAGATAAAGTTCGAATTGTACTTTTAACTTTCCCAAGACATTGCAACTTTTCCTTTAGTATGCATGGCTTCGATGTATCTTATGGCTTCCGGTATTTCATTATAAGAATAGATATTTTCAATGTGAACTTTAATTTTCCTGTCATGAATTAAAGTTGCTAGAGTATCCAAATCTTTTGTGTTGGCTTCTGCTGTAAATATGACCAAAGGAAATTTGCTTAAAGTTTTCTTCATAAGTACTGAAATCATAAGTCCCATTGATGTGAAGCCCACCATCACACCTCGCTCTCCCATACGCTTATAGTCTTTATGAGTAAGATTGCCGTGCGTATCAACAATTAGGTTGTAATTCCCATCATGTAGATGAATGCTTTCTTTGTCATAGGCTATAACCCGATCCGCACCTAACGTCTTAACGAAATCAACATTTTTACTTGAACAGACAGCGGTAACTTTAGCACCATAGGCCTTTGCAATTTGCACTGTAAAATGACCTACTCCTCCAGAAGAACCATTGATCAAAACCGATTCTCCTTTTTTGAGTTTTCCATGAGTGCTAAGTGCTTGTAAGGCCGTCAGTCCGGCTATGGGTACACTAGCCATTTCTGGAAAACCACTTCCTCCCGGCATGATGGCACAAACATTTGCCGGTGCACAAGTGTATTCAGCAAATGCACCTCCATTAAGATTCTCCCCAAACACCCTGTCTCCAACCTTAAATTCTTTTACAGTATTTCCTACTGCTTCTACAATGCCTGCAAAATCAGCTCCCAGGATTTTGTCTTTGGGTTTGAACAATCCAAAAGAGAATCGTGCAAAAAAAGGTTTTCCCCGAAGAATATGCCAGTCAGCGGGATTGGCCGAATTTGCCATAACTTTAATTAAAATGTGATTCTCTTTCAAAACAGGCATATCTACCTCTTCCAATTGAAGCACCTCTGGTCCCCCATATTCTGATTTCGTAAATGCTTTCATTTTAATTTATTTCGTTTTTTATTAAAAAGGTTTGCATAATCGCTAAGCGGAGAGACAGTCCAACAAAGAAAACAAACTATCCCTCCATAAACTCTTCAAAATCAATCTCCATAAAATCGTCTACATTTTGCGCCCAGTAGGTTTCGACAAAAATGACATGCTCTGGATGCTGATTGTAGTTATTGTACTGATCTTGATTTTCAAACTCCATAGACAAGCCATAATCAAACTTATTTTTAGCACTTAGCTGACGCAAGACACGAAAATTCTTGACATCAGGAATGGATGCCAATTTCGCTGCACCTTGTAGGAATTCACCTTCCTCAGCCGACCCTTTTGGGAATTTCAATTTGAAGAACACAGAATGAGTAAGCATAGGCAAGTTCTAATTCTTAATAAGTTAAGCTTTTCAGGTAAGCAATACTTTTGGGCAAATTCTCCAGCTCTTCATCGCTTTCATCTTCTATAAACATATGTTTGATTCCAAGCTTGTTAGATTCGCGAAGAATACCTGGAATATCCAATTCACCTGTTCCCAGTACCACATCATTTTCAGGTCCCGTCAAACCAGTCATGTCTTTTGGAGCTCCCTTTCGGAAATCTTTCAGGTGTAGTGAAACCCATCTTTTACCGTATTTTTTGAGCAAAGCTACTGGATCTCCTCCTCCAAAGTGTGTCCACATGACATCCATTTGAAAGGATACATATTTTGGATCAGTATTCTTGACGATATAGTCGAACAATGTGCCTTTGCCGTACGGCTGGAATTCATAGCCATGGACATGGTACATAAATGTGATCCCATTTTCCGCAAGTACTTTCCCTCCCTTATTAAAGGCCTTGATGGCGCGATCTGCATTCTCCTTGGTGAAGTCACCATCATGAGGCAGCCAAGCCACCATCACATAGTTAGCACCCAACTCTTTTACCCGATCAGCGACCGCCTGAGGATCGGATTCTAATTGTTCAAAACCTGTACCCGTTGACGGGATACTTATTCCTCTGGCTTCGCAAAGCTTAAGAAACTCCTCTGTGGTTGTTCCTTTTGGTGCACCACCTTCCAACTCGGTAAAACCCATTTCCTGAATAATATCCAGAGTAGATTCTACGCCATTAGCCCAGTGATTCCGGAAAGAATAGGCTTGTACTCCTAGTGGAGCCTGCATTAGTGGATCCCCTTTTTTCTGGGCAAAAGTTGAAGATGGAAACAAGCCGATCATTAAGATGGCAAGGATTAGTATGTTTATTTTTTTCATGTGTTTATAATTGTTTTTCAATGGTCATTACCTGTCCCGAAAATCGGGATGGAATCTAGCCTAGGAAATAATCATCCCTCTGTGTGTCGCCTTCGACATGCTCGATTTCATCTGTTTAAAAGTTAAATTTTTTAGTTCTTTTAGAGAAATAGTCGATTGACTTACAGGGGTTATTAAATATCCTCCTGTGTGACACTTGAGTCAAGCTCGATTCTTTGTTCTTTTGGCTTGGCCCAAAAGAACCAAAAGGCCAAGACGCCAGCAATCTTCCGCCCTCAGACCAGCCGCACCCTCGTGCTGCGTCACCCCTGCGCGCCCTAGCAACAAGCAAATCTGCTGATGCGGTGTATGCCTGTATATAATCATCCCCCTGTGTGTCGTCCGCCCCTCATGGGTATTTCATCTGTTTATAAGTTAAATTTTTTAGTTCTTTTAGAGAAATAGTCAGATAAGTTTACTGGGGCTATTAAGTATCCTCTTTTGTAACACTTAAGTCATTCTAAATTCTTTGTTCTTTTGCCTTGACGCAAAAGAACCAAAACGTCAAGACGCCAGCAAAGCTTCACCCCGCATGCCAGCCGTCTGGCTCGCTTCCTCCTAAGGCGGACGGGTCTGCATCACCCTAGCGCGCCTTACCACAAACAAATCTGCTGATACGGTGTTTGCTGTGATATAATCATACCCCTGTGTGTTCCCGTAGGTACGGGATCATGGGTATTTCATCTGGTTATAATTGTTTTTCAATGGTCATTACCTGTCCCGAAAATCGGGATGGAATCTCGCCTAGGAAATAATCATCCCTCTGTGTGTCGTTATTCATTATGCTTGATTTCATTTCGAAAGGATAAGAAATTTTAAGATTGGAAAATCACTACTTCACTATGGACTGTCAACTGTCGAAAGTGGACTACTTACAGGTTCTGCCGGTTCAATTCCTCCACCGCATAATTTGCTGCCCGTGCTGTCAAAGCCATAAAGGTAAGGGTTGGGTTTTGAGTACTTGTACTGGTCATGCATGCGCCATCTGTGACGAATACATTCTTACAGTGATGAAGTTGGTTCCATTCATTTAGAAGCGAAGTCTTTGGGTCTCGTCCCATTCGCACCCCTCCCATTTCGTGTATGTCCGAACCTGGATCAGAATGAGAATCCTCTACTTTGATGTTGGTAAATCCGGCTTTCTCGTACATCAGCGTCTGTTGCTCTACGAAATCAGCCACCATCTTATCATCATTTTCTTTCCACTCCACAGAAAGAATGATTTGCGGAATACCGTATTTATCCACTTGGTCGGTGCTTAGTCGAATATGATTATCTTCAACAGGAATAGTTTCTCCTTGCATCCAGGCAGCCATATGCCAAATTCCATACTTTTGATTGAGTAGATTATCACGAAGCTGATCACCAATCATGCTCGTATCAGAACCCAACCCTCTTCCACCGGACATTCCAATGGAATATCCCCTGAGAAAATCTGTGTCTTGCTTAAATACATTTCTGAATCGCGGTACATAGGCATGGCCGGGATTTCTACCATCATTGAATTTGTCCACAAAGCCTTCGAAACTTGCATTTCCTTT
Source organism: Algoriphagus aurantiacus (assembly GCF_035156405.1). Lineage (NCBI taxonomy): Bacteria > Pseudomonadati > Bacteroidota > Cytophagia > Cytophagales > Cyclobacteriaceae > Algoriphagus > Algoriphagus aurantiacus. The sequence continues at coordinate 8,812 of NZ_JAXRUT010000010.1, forward strand.
TCCCCTGTAATTATGGCAAGCCAGAAATTTCCCCATCAATCCATTTTCATTTCCAATTCCTCCGGAAAAAGTAGAAGATTTTGAATTAAGCAAAATGGCATTTGAGGCAATGGTAGACGCATTGACAAAGATTATTTTTGCATAAAACTCTATTGCTTCTTTTGTATTTCTATCGATGATTCTAACCCCAGTAGCTTTGCCTTTCGCATCATCATAAATAATCGACTCCACCACGGCATCTGGTCGGACGGTCAGATTTCCTGTCTTCTCTGCCCATGGCAAAGTGGAAGCATTTGCAGAGAAATAACCTCCATACATGCAGCCACGATTACACATCCCTTGATGCTGACATTTATTTCTTCCTTGTTGTTTATGGATTTCCTGTGGATCAGTCAAATGTGCACAGCGCCCCTGGATCAAGTAGCGATTTTCAAAATTCGAAGCCAGCTGATCTTTGTAATAGTTCTCAATGCAACTCAATTCGAATCCCGGCATCACATCCGAGTCAGGTAACTCGGCGAGTCCATCCTTATTCCCTGCAATCCCGGCAAATTTTTCCACATGCGCATACCAAGGCTCTATGTCCTTGTAGCGAATCGGCCAATCCACCGCAAATCCATCACGCTCCGGCCCCTCGTAATCGAAATCACTCCAACGTTGTGTAGCTCTTGCCCACAGCAGCGACTTCCCTCCAACATGATATCCGCGAAACCAGCGAAATGGCTTCTCCTGAATAATAGGTTGCTCATCATCAGCCAAAGCCCAGTGCGCAGTCTCCTCTCTAAGCCAACGTCCTCCACCCACTCCTGATCGTTTATCCAAAGGCACTGCTCCCCGAAACTCAAATTCCCAAGGGGCTTTCGATGCGGTGGGGTAATCGTCAATATGTTTAACCATTCTACCCCGCTCAAGCACGAGAGTTTTTAGGCCTTTTTCTGTTAGTTCTTTGGCAGCCCAGCCTCCACTAGCTCCTGAGCCTATCACGATTGCGTCGTAGGTCCTTTTCTCTTTTGAATCTTGTAACATAGTAGATTAGGTTTGGGCAGGTAAATCGGCACATCCGTGGTAATAGCCAGGTGCTACTTTATAATTTCTATAGTCTACCATGACTTCTTTGACAGTAGTAAATCCAGTGATAGTTTGCGATTTCATAAGGTCAAAGAACTCACGCTCATCTTCTTTTTCTGAAGAATTCAGCGCTAAGAGCATAGCTTCACGCTCTTCCTTGGAAGCTTTTACAAAACCTCTATCATTCAAGGCAGCGAGTTGCAGTTTGATTTTCTCCTGATCTTCCTTTTCATAACAATGTTCAAAAAGCTTCATTAAGTAAACATCCGTCCCTGTACTAAGTGCACCAATAGGCTTGGAATCAGGAGTTCGGGTTTTGGCTGGAATACCTGCTGGGATGATTATATCTGCAATGCTGGAGATGAGCTTTTCTTCTTTTACCGTGAAAAAGCCTTCGTGGTTAAAACCATCGAGTAGCTGCCACTTCCAGTCTGCCAGCGCGAGTCCGGCAATCCCCACGGCAGTACCGCCAAGGATTTTTATGGAATTTCTTCGATTCATAGGTTTGATTGGGTTATTATTATAGTGCTAAATATAAGGTTTTACATTACATCCAATCAGGTAAATCCACCAAAGGTAAATCACTAGCACTAATGGAGTTCTTCCAATTAATTCATAGTAATTCCCAATTCATAAGTACATTATTACTAAAAATCACTTTTTAAAATTATATTCAGAAACAGTTAACTAATCAAACCTATTTATGAAAAACCTAAAGTATTTTCCGGCGTATTGCGCCATTTTTGCATTGGCATCGTGCAGCAAACCTAGTCAAACCGAAGAGACCAGTACCGAAGTCGAAATAACCGACACTACCTCAGCCTATCTTTCTCAACCTCTTATCACAGATCATTACACAGCTGATCCATCTGCCCATGTTTTTGATGGCAAAATCTACATCTACCCATCCCATGATGTGGAATCTGACGTTGCTGAAGATGATTTAGGAGCTCATTTTAATATGATGGATTACCATGTTTATTCTATGGATACCCCTAGTGGTGCAATAACAGATCATGGAAAAGTACTGGGTGCGGAAGATATTCCTTGGGCAAAAAGACAGCTGTGGGCGCCAGATGCGGCAGAGAAAGACGGTAAATACTACCTCTATTTTCCCGCAAAGGATGAAAATGACATCTTCAAAATTGGTGTGGCAATGGGCGATTCACCTATCGGCCCCTTCACTGCTCAGCCTGAACCTATCAAAGGAAGCTACAGCATAGACCCTGCAGTTTTCGAAGATTCAGACGGATCTTACTACATGTATTTTGGTGGCATTTGGGGTGGACAATTACAGAAGTATAGAAACAATCAATTTGATGATAAAGGAAGTGCACCCACGGATGGTCTTCCAACGGATGATGAACCAGCTTTAGGACCTATCATTGCCAAAATGAGTGATGATATGCTACAGTTCGCTGAGATTCCTCAAGAAATTAAGATTTTGGACGAAAACGGCGATGGGATTCTAAACGGGGAAAATGATAGAAGATTCTTTGAAGCTGCATGGATTCACAAGTACATGGACACTTACTACCTATCATATTCCACAGGTGACACGCACTTCATCGCGTATGCCACAGCTGACAATCCCTATGGACCATTTACTTACCAAGGCGTCGTTCTCAATCCTGTAGAAGGATGGACCAATCATCATTCAATCGTAGAAGTGGGAGGAAACTGGTTTATCTATTATCATGACACACAACTTTCTGGGAAAACACATTTGAGAAATATCAAAGTAGCCCCATTGAGACATTTGGAAGATGGCAGTATCCAGACTATAGAGCCTATCAGGTAAGGAAGGTAAAACTAAGAACAAACCCTTTATCTATAAAAAAGGAGTCACCAAAAATGACTCCTTTTTTATTATTGCCTCTACAGCTATTTTGTAATCATAAACCAATGAATGAATGAAAAAAACCACTACACTCTTAACTGCCTTTCTATTGTCGCTTAGTGTGGCAAGCTTTGCGCAGAAAAAGAACAAGAAAAATGCGCAAGCAGAACCTGCTCCGCAAAGCCAGACAGTAAAACCTGGCATTAAGAGTCCTTTTAAAAAGTACAGTGAAATTGTCACAGATGAAGCAGTTTCAGACGAAGGATTATTTACAATTCATAAAGTAGATGACAAAAGCTACTACGAGGTTCCCTTCGACCTATTGGGCATTGATATGCTTTTGGTAAGTCGTATTTCTAAAATAGGTGATGGTCTAGGCGGTGGCTACACCACTGCTGGTTCTAAGTCGAATGAACAAGTGATTCATTGGTCTAGAATGCAGAACAGCATCATCCTTCGCTCTATTTCATTTGATAATGTAGCTGCAGATTCTCTTCCTATCTTTTTGTCTGTTGAAGCCAATAACTACAATCCTATCTTGGCTACTTTCAAAATTGAAGCCTTCAATTCTGACTCTACAGCAGCATTGATCGAAGTGAATGATTTATTTCTTTCGGATATACCGGCACTTAGTGGTCTGTCTTCATCTATGAGAAAACAGTATCAGGTGAGAAATCTGGATAGAGAAAGAAGTTTTATTACTCGAATGGCCAGTTATCCAGAAAATATCGAGGTGAGACATGACATGACCTACAATGCTTCTGAACCTCCTTCTAATTCACGAACAGGCACAATTTCCATGGAAATGAGTCAGTCCATGTATCTGCTTCCCAAGCAGCCTATGCAGCCAAGATTGCATGATCAACGGGTGGGATGGTTTACTGTAAGACAAATTGATTATGGATCCGAAGCGCTGAAATCTGACGAAAAGACCTACATCAGAAGATGGAGATTAGAACCTAAAGACAAAGAAGCCTACGCCAGAGGTGAGTTGGTAGAGCCAGTGAAACCTATTGTGTATTACCTTGATCCGGCGACTCCGCAAAAATGGAGAAAGTATTTCCGTGAAGGAATTGAAGATTGGCAAGTTGCTTTTGAAGCTGCAGGTTACAAAAATGCGATCATTGCCAAGGATGCTCCCACCAAGGAAGAAGATCCCGATTGGAGTGCAGAAGATGCTCGATATTCCACCGTCCGCTACGTTGCTACTACTACCCGAAATGCGATGGGTCCAAGTGTATCCGATCCCCGATCAGGTGAAATAATAGAAAGTGATATCGTATGGTTCCATAATCATTTACGGTCCTATAGAAACCGCTACATGCTAGAAACGGGGGCGGCAAATCCTTCAGCTAGAACTTTAAATACGCCAGACGAAGAAATCGGTGAGATGATGAGAAGAGTAATCTCCCATGAGATCGGTCATGCACTGGGTTTGCCTCATAATATGAAAGCGAGCTATGCCTACCCTACTGATTCTTTGCGTTCGGCTACCTTCACCCAAAAATGGGGACTTGCAGCGACTATTATGGATTATACGCGGTATAACTATGTAGCACAACCAGGCGATGAAGGTGTGCGCTGGGTGAGAATGCTGGGCCCATACGATAACTATGCGATCAACTGGGGATATCGCTATATCCCAAATGCTAATTCTCCAGAAGCTGAAAAACCTACATTGAATAGCTGGATCAGAGAAAAGGCTGGTGATCCAATGTACCTATTCGGAGGTGGCAATTCTTTTGACCCAAGCTCTCAAACAGAATCAGTGGGAGATGATGCTGTGAAAGCAAGTACGTATGGCCTTGCAAATCTAAAAATCGTAGCTCCTAATCTTGCTGAATGGACTGCCACAGCTGGTGAAGGCTATGGTGATCTGGAGGAATTATATGGAGAACTGATAGGAGTTTGGAGTCGCTTTGCAAATCATGTGGTCACCAATATCGGTGGTGTTTACGAGGAGTACAAAACAACAGACCAAGAAGGCGTCACTTATACTCCCACCTCCAAAGCAGAGCAGGTAAATTCTATGAAGTTTTTGAATGAAAACGTGTTTACCACACCTGAATGGTTATTACAAAAAGAAATACTTAATAACATTCAGCAAAGCGGTGCAATATCTTCTATTGGAAACCTTCAATCAAGATTGCTGAGCAGTGTACTTAGAATGGACAGATTAGAGCGCATGATTGAAAATCAAGCACTGAATGGTTCAGAAGCCTACTCTATGACTCAGATGTTGTCTGACTTGAGAAAAGGGATTTGGTCTGAGCTCTCGGGCTCAAAAGAAATTGACGCATTCCGCAGAAATCTTCAGCGTGCACATGTGGAGCGTCTTGCTTCTCTAATGACCCAAGATGAAAAAAGCAGATCTGACGTGAGTGCTGCTGTTCGTGCTGAATTGAAAGCTATTCAAAGTTCTGCGCGCAGTGCAAGTTCTAGGTACAGTGCTGGAATTGTCCAAAATCACCTTCGTGATATAGATGCCCTTGTAGACACTTTGCTTGACTCAGAATAGATTTAATTGTCATTGCCTTTCTCAGGAGGGGCAATGACTTTTTTTCAACTTCTTGAAATCAGCATCTCCAATTTTATTCAGAAAAATCCCTTAGGACAGTTCTTGATAGAGAAAGACTGAAATGAAGAAAATTAGAAAGCTAAAGTTTGAATTCCTATGCCTTACGATGAAAAAATAGATGCTTCAATCTTGTCCAATTTTCTTCAAATGAACCCCCTTATTTCATAAATAGAATTATCCTATTCCTAAATTACCTTATTATTTTAATAGTGTACCTATTAGGTTAAGATCAGAATTACATATATAACAATCAGTGCATTATAAACATGAATTAATTCTACTCTTAAGGAATAATTTTAAAAGAATCTCAAGATTTTATTGAATGTTTCCTTTGTTAGGAAAATATTTTTAACTCCTTTATAATCAAGTCATTGGTATAATATGTAAATTTTCATATACCAAATACATTTTTAAATGAAAAAGATCTTTAAAATCGTAGCATACGCGATTGGAATTTTCGTTGTGCTTAATTATTAGTGGGATTGCATTTGTGAATTTTACTTTTCCAAAAGTCAGCCCAGCGCCAACCCTAACAATCGATCCGAGTCCTGATCGTGTAGCCAGAGGTGCATACCTTGCGAATCATGTCACGGTATGCGTGGACTGTCATTCTGAACGTGATTTCTCCGTGTTTTCTGGACCTATTAAGTCAGGAACAATCGGATCAGGTGGAGACAGATTTGATCAAAGCATGGGATTCCCGGGCGTGTTTTTCGCCAGAAACATCACTCCTACCGGTATTTCTGATTACACAGATGGAGAATTGTATCGTCTAATTACAACTGGGGTAACCAATGATGGTAGAGCGATGTTTCCCTTGATGCCATATCCATATTATGGCAAAATGGATCCTCAAGACATTTATGACATCATTGCTTATGTCAGAACTTTAGACCCTATCGAAAAAGAAATCCCAGATTCAAAAGCTGATTTCCCTGTAAGTCTAATTTTAAAAACAATCCCAAAAGATGCTACCCCTCAACCAAAGCCTGCGAAAACTGACCAAGTTGCATATGGAGGATATCTAATAAACGCTGCTGCCTGCATGGAATGTCACAGTCCTGTGGATGCTCAAGGCACAATTTTGGCTGGAAAAGAGTACTCAGGAGGTAGAGAGTTTGCATTTCCAGACGGTTCGGTTGTCAGGTCTGCCAATCTTACTCAGGATGAGAAAACTGGTATAGGAAGCTGGTCAGAGGATATGTTTCTTGGCAGATTTAAGCAGTATCTTGATTCGGGATATCATTTACCTAAAGTCCAAAGTGGAGAATTCAATACCATAATGCCTTGGGTGATGTATGCGGGAATGGAGGAAGGAGACCTTAAGGCTATCTACGCTTATCTCAAAACTGTTAAACCTATTCCTAACCAAGTAGAGAAGTTTTCGGGACCCAGCGCCTCTGAATAGTTTCAGATTAAAAAAAATTCTAAACCTACCTTCTCACTTACCGTTCAGAAGGTAGGTTTTTCTTATTCAAAAGGATTCCCGACCTTTGTTCACAGTATGAAATCGAGCCTGCCTACCGGACAGGCAGGCATGATGAAAGCGTCACACAGAGGGATGATTATAAAATCCTGCGAGATTCCATCCCGATTTTCGGGACAGGTAATGACCATTAAAAAACAATCATAAACAGATGAAATCAATCATCTCATCTTTAATGCTCTTATTTTTCCTGACAGGTCAGGTGAACTTGACCTTGGCGGCGCATTATTGTGGGGATGAATTAAAAAGCACCGAAGTCACTGTAGCTCCCGAGAAAACCGATTGTTGTGGAGTGGATTTAGAGAAAAATCCTGATTCGGATTGCTGTTCTGACGAATACACTTCATCTGATTCAGATGATTACTTTGGAAAAGCGAACTTCCAAGTTCAGCTTTCTCCAGAATTTATTTTGGCTTACGTACTGACAATTCCTGATATTTTACTCGAAGATATTGAAATTTCTAATCCAAAATACCTATTCCCAGATCGGCCAATACCTGATCTTAATGTACTTTATCAATCCTTCCTGATCTAATAACTGCTTGATTTTTATCCGCCTTAGGCGGGCTGTAATCTAGTTACATACAAGCAATTATTTATGAAATCAACAATTCTATTCATTGGATGCTTAGTTGCGCCAGTCCTGCTATTTGCTCAAAACAGTATAATGGGAAAGGTGCAATCTAGATCAAAAGAGCCCTTAATCGGGGCAAGTATCCAACTTCTTGGCAAAGATCAAGGTGCAATCACCAACCTAGATGGTCACTTCGAGCTAGAAAACATATTGGAATCGGACCGGTTACTCGTGTCCTATCTAGGTTATGAACCAGACACCTTAGCTCCGATTTTTGACCAACACATGCTTATCACGCTGCAAGAAAGCGGTGAGGACCTTGAAGAAGTTACAATTCAAGGAAGATCCGAATCAGTGGTGGATGAGGCACCTTTTCTCAATATTCTTATTACTGAAACCGAACTTCAAAAAGCCGCTTGCTGCAATCTTTCTGAGAGTTTTGAGACAAATGCCTCCGTGGATGTCTCCTATGCAGATGCGGTCACCGGCACCAAAATGATCCAAATGATGGGGTTGGACGGTCGATATTTATTGATCAGTAGAGAAGGAATTCCGAATATCCGTGGACTGAATTCCAGACTTGGTTTGACCTATGTACCCGGTACGTGGATCCAATCCATCGATGTGGGAAAAGGCGCCGGAACAGTAATCAATGGCTATGAGTCCATGACAGGACAGATCAATGTGGAGCTATTCAAGCCGGAAAGCATGGATATCTGGTACCTGAATGGCTACCTCAATTCCTTTGGAAGGATGGAATTAAATGCAAATCACCAGGTTCCAATTAGTGAAAAATGGAGCTCTGGTGTGCTGTTTCATGCCAGTCAATTGAACACAGAAATCGACGGAAATGAGGATGGCTTTATGGATTTGCCAAAAACAAGACAGCTGAATTTCCTAAATCGGTACAAGTATGAAGGAGATCAGCTGATGGCCCAGATAGGTATGAACCTATTTATATCTGACAATGCTGGCGGACAAAAGGGCTTTGGCTTCAATAGCGATCTATCCAGCAGTAATATGTATGGGTATGAAATGGACACCCGGAAAGCAGAAATATTTGGTAAACTTGGTATGATCTATCCTAATAAGCCAACTCAAAGCTGGGGATTTCAGTATTCACTGTCCTATCAGGACTTCAATGGAGGAGCTGGAAGAAGACTATATCAGGGAATAGAGAAGACTGCTTACGGAAATTTTATTTATCAGAATATCTTGGGCTCAAGCTTTCATCAGTATAAAACAGGTGCCAGTTTTCTCTATGATGATTTTGAAGAAATGTTTGATTCCAAAACCCTATCTGGGCTGGATACAGCAATGAATAGGACAGAAAAAGTGCCTGGACTTTTCTTCGAATACAACTTTATTCCAAATGAACGGATCACTGTAGTAGCCGGAGCCAGAACGGATTTCCACAATTTATTTGGTACTTATTTTACTCCTAGAGTCCATGCCAGATGGGAATTTATCCCTAACTGGACTCTGAGAGGATCTGTGGGAAGAGGGTATCGAACTCCCAATGCGTTGATGGAAAACAGCATGATCTGGGTTTCTTCTAGGGATATTGTTTTCAATGCTGTACTTCAACCGGAGGTGAGTTGGAACACGGGAATCAGTCTCGCTGCAAACCTGACGATTAAGGATAAGCCACTAAGCCTGGTCACAGATTATTTCTATACCACTTTCGAAAACCAGCTTGTTTACGATCAAGACGTGAGTTCTAGTTTACTTGTGATTAATAGCCTCCAAAATGGCTCATTTGCTCGCAGCTTTCAGGTAGAAGCCAGCTATCCACTCACTGAAAAACTGGACATCAAAGCTGCCTACAAGCATTATGAAAATCTCATGACCACCAATGGCATCCAACAGCAGGTTCCCTATCAAAGTCAAGATCGCTTCTTCATGAACTTGGCTTATGCGACTAATTACGACAAGTGGAAGGCAGACATGACTGTAAACTGGAATGGCGCTATGCGTCTACCGGACACCAGCGATAAGCCCATGGAATATCAAATGGCAGAAAAGTCTCCGGATTTCTACATGGTAAACGCCCAGGTGAGCCGTGGATTTCGCTGGGGAAGCATTTATGTGGGTGGAGAAAACATTTTGAATTTCAAACAATCAAACCCTATCGTAGATCCAGAGAATCCTTTCGGGCAAAATTTCGATGCTTCCATGACTTGGGGACCAATAGCAGGAAGGGTAATCTATACAGGAATCAGATATAAAATAAACTAATATGATTATCCGCAATGATGCCAGTAGCCATGTCTACTTTGTTTTACTGGCTAGGAGACCGATGACGGATGACCGAAGTGGCCTCTACGCTAGTGTTTTCCGAATCCTATGAGGCTTTTATTGCTTTAATCGCAGAAAAACAGATATATATAAAATTAACTAACAAACAGATGAAATCGAGCATGACTCTGGTGTCATATAGTGACATGATTATTTACAATGCGAGATTCCATCCCGTTTCCCTTCGTCACGGGAAAGATTATGACCTATAAAAAACAAACTATTAACACATGAAAAAGCTAATCTTAACCCTATTTATTGCGGCTTCTGCATTTGCAGCACAAGCCCAGATTAAAACAATTGGTATCAAAACATCTGCAATCTGCGAGATGTGTAAAGCTACTTTGGAAAAGGATCTCACCTTCGAAAAAGGGGTAAAATCAGTCAATTTAGATTTGGAAACCAAGGTATTGAATATCGCTTATTTGGATTCTAAAACCGACCCGGACAAACTCAGAAAACGAATAACGATGGTTGGCTACCATGCAGATTCACTGAAGCGTGACCCTGAAGCCTATGCAAAACTAGATGAATGCTGTAAAGACGGTGCGCACGATGATGACACGCATAAGAAAAAGGATAATTAACTATTCAAAGCTTCTCAGAAATGGGAAGCTTTTTTTTGCAATTTATTTAACCGTTGGGGACACGGAGGTTTTCGCAGAGGTAACAATTCAAAGTTGAGAAGACCGATCTATTCCCTTAGTAAGACAGCAATCCCATTAGTCTCAATGGGACGAACTATGGGTAAAAAAATCCTCTAGACCAGCACCAATTCAAACGGACGAAAAGAATCCAACAGCGGATCGGAAGGGTCCAGCTCTGTGACTAGCGTATGAACAGCTGTCATATCACAGGTCTTGTATTTTTGGACTGAATGAAGTTTATCCGAAACTGTCAAAATTATCGTCTTTTTAGCAGCTCTGATCATCGCCTGCTTTACCTGAATTACTTCCCAATCAAACTCTGTCAACCCAAATTGCGCGTCCAAATAACCTGTTCCCAGTATGCACAAATCCACCCGAAGTTGTGAAAGTGCATTGACCACTGTCCCACCCACTGCGAACTTAGCGTCATGCAAAAGTTTTCCTCCAAGAAAAATAACCTCCACATTCTCATGATCAAGCAAGGCCATCGCCACATGAAGACTAGGTGTAAACACCGTCAGCACCAATTTTTTCGGAATAAGCTTAGCCACTTCCATATTGGTTGTACCACCACTCATTAAGATCACCTGACCATCAGAAAGTAGCGAAATGGTCTTCTCAGCAATGGATATTTTCTTTGACTTCAGGTAGATATTCCCATCATCCTTGGTGAAAGTCATAAAGCCAAAAGAAGTAGCGCCACCATGGACTTTCTTGAGCTTTTTTTCCTTATCCAATTCCTTCACATCCCGTCTGACAGTATCTATGGATACATTCAAAGAATCGGATAAATCATTGAGCAAAACCCGATGATGTAAGTGTACCTGATCTAAAATATACTTATGTCTTTCTTCTTTCAGCATGGAATAAAAATCTTTGAGTTTGGGAAACTAACAAAAACAGCAAAAACTTGCAAAAATTTTACGAATTTGAAATTGCTGGCAAAAAATAGCGAGAAAGCCTTCCTTATCCTGAGATATTCTGGGTAGTTTAGCTGTGAAAAGCAATTTTCCTCTTGTTGAATTTGAAGTTATAATTCGCCCTAAAGCCATGGAATTCAAATCCTTAAATACTATTCTCCTGCTAACAGGAATTGCAATTGTTTCAGTTTTTCAAATCTCCTGCAGCCCTAAATCTACTTTTAGAATAATCGATAAACCGATTACCTGGAACCAAGAGCGTGAAGAACTTTCCTTGAGATACTTAAAAGACCGTCATGGTTTGGAGCAGTCCACTGCATCTATTGACCCCAAAATGGTGGTCGTTCACTGGACTGCAATCGACAACATAGAAGTGACTTTCGATGTTTTTGACCCTGCTACTTTGGCAGGAAGAGCTGATTTGACGGGAGCAAGTAATTTAAATGTTTCCAGCCAATTTTTGATCGACAGGGACGGCACGATTTTTAGACTATTGCCGGACACTACGTTTGCCAGGCACACGATTGGATTAAATTATCTTGCCATTGGTATAGAAAATATCGGCGGTGATGACATGCCTTTGACTAAAGAACAATTGAAAGCAAACGAGGAATTGATCAGATATCTGGAAATAAAATATGCAATTGACTATGTAATCGGTCATCATGAATATCAAAACTTCCAAACAACTGACCTTTGGAAAGAAGCTGATCCAGACTATCGCACCGTAAAAACCGACCCAGGAGATGACTTTATGAAAAAACTTCGAAAAAATCTGGAAGACTTAAATTTGAAACCTGTACCAACGCTCTGATTACCCATTTATGAAATTCCTTTCAAGGTATCTATTTTTAGCACTGGCCGTTGGCCTGCTTCTCTCTGCCTGTAAATCTCAAAAAAACACTTCACCAGGAAGCAGACCTTCTGGTACGATTACCACTCCTTCGACCCAAAATCCAGGTGCCAATCTACCTGTGAAAAAGCTACCAATGACTCCAGTTGCCTTGCAGCCACTATCCTTCCAAATGCCAGAAATGCCAAGAGAATTCCGTGGGGTCTGGATAGCTACAGTGGCTAATATCGATTGGCCTATTTCTCCGGATGATACCTACGAAAAGCAAAAGCGTGACTTTCTTAATCTTTTGGATTACTACAAGAACCTGAATTTCAATGCGGTAATTGTTCAGGTTAGAACTGCTGGAGATGCATTTTATCCAAGCAACCTCGCTCCATGGTCTAAGTATCTGACTGGTAAACAAGGAAAAGCTCCAAATACAATGGAGAACCCCCTCACCTGGATGATCAATGAATCCCATGCCCGCGGACTGGAGTTTCATGCTTGGCTAAATCCGTATCGGGCTACCATGAATCTAAACACTTCCGATCTCAGCCCAGATCACGATTATAATCTGCATCGAGACTGGATGTTGAAATACGACACCAAGTATTATTACAACCCAGGTTTGCCGGAAGTAAAGGCTCATTTGCTGGCGGTGATCAAAGAGATCGTTGAAAACTACGACATTGATGCTATTCACTTTGATGATTACTTCTATCCTTATAAAGTCGCGAAATTAGCTTTCCCTGATAAATCTACTTACGACAAGTATAAGAAACCAGGGCAGTCTCAGGATGATTGGAGGAGAGAAAATGTGAATCAATTAATCCTTGCACTCAATCAGACAATCAAACAAAGTAAGCCTTGGGTACAGTTTGGGATTTCCCCATTTGGTGTCTGGAGAAATCAGGACAAAGATCCCAGAGGATCTCCTACCCGGGCAGGACAGACGAATTACGACGACCTATATGCCGATGTGTTGCTTTGGATGAAAAATGGCTGGGTGGACTATATGATCCCGCAACTCTATTGGAGCATGGATCATAAGTTGGCTTCACATAGAACACTCAATGACTGGTGGGCAAAAAATCACTATAATACGAACATTTACATTGGAAATGGTCCGTATAAAATCCGTGATGATTCGGACGCTGCATGGGAAAATCCCCGCGAAATAAACACGCAGATTTCTTACACGCGGACGCTGCCTACAATTCAGGGAAATGCTTTTTTCTCAGCAAAATCCATGAAAATCAAAAATCAGGATGTTGCTCAGTTGCTCAAAAGTGAATTGTATAATGAGCCCACATTACCACCGTCATTTCAGCCCAAAAGCGCATCGATTATTGATACACCAGTAGTTTTCAGTGTGGAAGCCAACTCTGAACTGACTTCAATCCGAATGGCAAACCCGCTTGATCCAGCTATTCGCTATGCTTTGATCCAAGGAGCAAATGAGCTAAACGAACTGGCTGATTCAGAAATTCATCCCGTATGGGTTGGCGGCTTACGAGCCAGAACTTTAGAAGTAAAAAGCCTGAATACTGCATATCTTGCCATACGCTGGATAGATCATTACGGAAGAATCGTGCAAACCCAAGTTTACCAAATCCCTTAAATCTCTTTTTATGAAAGACATGCTTGTCCGACTGATCGGTTTGCCGGATGTTTCTCTCGATGAAGCACGACTATTTAAAAAGGAGAAAATTGTCTTTCGAAGAGCTATTGCACCTGAAAAGCACTTGATAAGTACTTGGGTTTTGGAAAATTTTGGGGAGTATTGGCAATCAGAAGTGGAAGTAGCTTTCAACAGACAACCTGTAGCTTGCTGGCTAGCACAAAGAGGTAACGAAATTCTTGGCTTTGCATGCTACGAGAGTACCGCTCGAAATTTCTTTGGCCCGACAGGCACAAAAGAATCTGAAAGGGGAAAAGGAATCGGTAAAATACTTCTAATCAAATCTCTGGAATCCATGCGGGAAATGGGCTATGTCTACGCCATTATCGGCGGAGTTGGCCCAGCTGAATTCTACGAAAAAGCGGTAAACGCAAAAACCATTGATGGGTCAGAGAGGAGTATCTACGAAAACCTGATCCGAAAGTCATGAGCAAATCAACCCAAAAAAATCCCTGGATTTGGATTCCTTCGCTATATATGACTGAAGGAATTCCTTACATCGTCATCATAGTCGTATCGGTGATCATGTACAAAAAGCTCGGTATATCTAATTCTGACATAGGATTATACACGAGCTTACTATACCTGCCTTGGGTGATCAAACCTATATGGAGCCCAATTGTAGACCTATTCGGTACCAAGAGAAAATGGTTTTTAAGTATGCAGTTGCTTCTATCTCTTGTCTTTCTGGGAGTTGGATTGACTACTTCTGGCAACAGCTTTTTCTTTATGACTCTTGCCTTTTTCTGGATGGGCGCATTTGCCTCTGCTACCAATGATATCGCTTCGGATGGTATGTATCTGATCGCTTTGAAGCCCGAGCAACAATCTTTTTTTGTGGGATTGCGGGGAACCTTCTATCGGATCGGAATGATCACAGGACAAGGCTTAATCGTTATGGTGGCGGGTTATTTGGAAACGAGTCTGGGTGATAATAACAAAGCTTGGTCATGGACTATGATTATTGTAGGAGCGCTGATGCTTTTACTCACTGCTATTAATTATTTGGCGACACCAAAAGTAGAGGAAGAATCAACCGAAAATATTACTCGCCAAGCTAGTTTTGGGAAAGTCTTCAGCACCTTCTTCACCAAGAAAAATATTGGGATATCACTTGCTTTTGTATTGCTCTACCGATTAGGAGAATCTCAGTTGGTAAAGATGGCCTCCCCTTTTTTACTGGAAGAAAGACAAACTGGGGGACTAGGATTAAGTACTTCTGAAGTTGGTTTTATGTACGGGACCATCGGAGTTATTGCGTTGCTATTGGGTGGGATTTTAGGAGGAATCGCCATCTCCCGTCATGGACTTGGCAAATGGATGATACCAATGGCACTTTCCCTTAACCTTCCGAATTTGCTTTACATAGGTCTGGCGCACTTCCAGCCAGAGAATATCTTTTTCGCCGGTTCGGTCGTAATCATCGAGCAATTCGGGTATGGGTTCGGTTTCGCCGCGTACATGATCTTTCTTATTTATTTGGCAGAAGGTCTTTTCAAAACCTCACATTACGCCTTGGCAACTGGCTTTATGGCAATGGGCATGATGCTTCCAGGAATGCTTTCTGGCTATATCCAAGAATGGCTTGGCTATACCGGATTTTTTATCTGGGTAGGATTAGCGATGATTCCTGCACTGGCAATTGCGGCAAGTGTAAAGTATCCTAGGGAATTTGGTAAGAAAATGGATTGAATTATAGACCTCACACTGACTAAAGTTCACTATTCGAAATTCATCATTCGTTATTCGAGATTTAATTATGAATGATGAACATCGAATGTTGAATAATGAAGTTTAATCAACACTAAACTAATTGAAAGCGCATGAACTCCATCCAGAAAATAGCCCAATGCTTCTCACCCGCAGCATTTATACATGATTCAGAGGAAAATTACCAATCTATTGAAAAACTGATTTGTGAGCAGGAAATCGGTGGATTGACATTTTTTCATAGCCGACATTCTGCTGCTGCCAATTTCGAAAAGCGGGCTGAAGTCTTGGATGTAAGTGGGACATTGGAGAAAATGATTACACTGATCAATCGCTATCAGGCTATTTCAAAAATCCCTTTATTGATCAGCATAGATGGAGAATATGGCTTGGCAATGCGGATCGAAAAAACTCCTCAATATCCTTTTGCCATAACACTTGGAGCGATCAAGAAAAACGCAGCAGAATTGATCGAAGAGGTAGGTTACAGCATGGGGTTGGATATGAAACAGGCAGGAATTCACCTGAACCTTGCCCCATGCTCAGATGTGAATACTAATCCAAACAATCCAGTGATTGGCTACAGATCTTTTGGAACAGACCCACAAAAAATAGCCGAGCTTTCACTAGCTATGTATCGAGGGATGAAAAAAGCAGGAATCGGAGCATGTTTTAAGCATTTTCCTGGTCATGGTGACACGCAAACTGATTCGCATTTGGGACTCCCAGTCATTCAAAAAACTAAGGAAGAACTAAAAAAAGAAGAGCTTTTACCATTTCAGTATGGAATAGCTAATGGAGTAGAAATGATTATGGTAGGCCACTTAGCGGCGCCGGCATTGTCTAGAGGAAAGGAAATCGCTGCCAGTATCTCTCGGGAGATTATTACGGATTTGCTGAAAACTGAAATGGGATTTAAAGGTCTGGTCATTTCTGATGCGTTAAATATGAAAGCTGTTGCAGACTTATTTTCTGAACCCGGCGAGCTAGAGTGGGAAGCTTTTCATGCCGGGAATGATATTCTTTGCTTTTCGGATCATGTCAAAGAAGGAATTGAAGCTATCAATGAGCATGCATCTGAAGAAGAAATTGAAGCAGTTTTCGAAAAAGTTTGGGCATTGAAAGAAAAGCTGGGTGTATTTGATTTTAAGCAATTGGTTGTTCCTGAATTCAATTGGGAAAGTCATGCTAAATTTCAATCTCAACTTGCGAAGGAATATGTCTCCATTGTTTCCGGTAAGATAAATTCTGCTGAATTACAGAAGTTGGCAGGTGAAGGAAAGCTGGCTTATCGAACTTTTTTCCACAGTGAGACAAAGACATTTACTCATAAATTGGAAGCAATTTTCTCCCAAAACCTGGAAGAGGTAGAAATCAATCAGGCCGAAAAAGTAATTATTTCAGTTTTTGTACCATCTCATAAACCGCTGAATCAGTTTGGAATGGATGAGACAACATTGGCTGAAATCAAAAAATTAAAACTAGCTAAATCTTGTATTCTATTCCATTTCGGAAATCCCCTAGCGATAAAATATCTGGGAAATTTGGATGAATTTGAAGCAGTGATTTGTGAGTATCAAGGGTTTGAAGAAAGTCAAGAAGCTGCTGTAAAGTTCTTTAAATAAAAAAATGCTGCTTCTGAAGAAGTAGCATAACAAATAGCAGGGAAAAACGAAAAAACCGGCCTCCTCGAAAGGAAAACCGGTCCTAAAAGAAATCATCACATATTTGCTACTGGGTTAATCAGCTACAATTACATTCTGACTTCTTATATGTTTTCAAGTTCTAGTTCAGCTTTCACAAGTCTAGCATCTTCTCTGTGATCTTTTACTTTACCTAGCGTCTTGTCAGAAAAAGCTTTCATGGTATTATTCTCTCCATTGTCAATCTGGTTTTCATAGACTGGCATCGAATTATCCAGCGATTCTAGTTGAAAATCGATAAAAGCCATATCGAATTCCTCTCCGCTCAAAGCTGCCAATTCATCATACTTGGTTTGCATCGCATCTGATATTTCGCCAGATATCTCCACGTCTGTTCCATTTACAATTCCCTCTAGTTCCGTCTTACTTTCTGTATTTTCAGATAGGAGCATAGTGCCATATTCTAAAACAGAATCATCTTCACCGTTGTCTAGTGCCAGTTGCCCAAAATTAATTTGTGCATTCAAATTTTCAGAGGAAGAAATTGCAAAATTTCTGTCTTGCTGATTATAAGTAGTCAGAATCGGATCATCATCATCATCTTCGCAGGAAGTCATTCCTACTAGGAGAAATGATGAAAGCAAAATAGCTCCAGTATTTCTTGCTCTTCTACTGAAGGTTTTTGCCGTTGTTTGGTTTACATTACTTGTTCTCATAATAATTAGTTGGTTTAGTGTCCTTCTCTATTCTTACAAGTACCATTCCCATGGCGTTTCCAGCCATTCAAGACCATTTCCGGGATTTCCCCATGAGTAATGCCTACTCAGTCTGTTGAAAATTTTGCTCTTATAGCAAATAAAAAGTTCTCACTTTTCTACGATCTCCCAGATCTCAAAGGGATAATAGTCCAGTTCTTCTTCTTGATTCACCACTTTCACAAGCACCCTATTGTTTGGAAGAGACATTTGAATCAAACCTGAAGGAATCGTCAACTCTCCCGGTATCTGAACTCCATTCTTAAAAAGTATTATTCTATGAAAATCAGGATCTATAAATCTGTATGGTTTTTCCTCACTTTTCTTTAACTCATTCGCAGCCTCTGAAATCTCCTTGACATAAATAAGTGCCCCCAGATCCGAGTTAAATTTTAAGATCATATAGTTCATCGAATAAAGAGGGGTTCTATTTGAAAAAGCCAAATTTGACTCCCTAAGAGGAATATCATCCAAGGCTCTAAAAAATTCATGTTTGACCGGGATTCTTTGAATTACATTCCAGTTGATAGGATTGTAAACAGTGATTTCATTATCAATAGAGGTAGTAAAATAAAAATCTCCATTCCTATCATCAAGAGTAAAAATAGGAATAGCAACTGCTGGAAACTCTTCATTTTCAATTCCTTGATAAACTTTTCTACTAGACAACAATACTTCCGACTGGATAGATTTACTAGCAGCATCATAATATTCCACCAAATTGATTTTTGAGGGAACCCAGTGACGCCCCGTATTAATACCCATATTGGAAGCAGTCGTAATAAATGATACTTGCGAACCCTTAGTTAACGGAACAAACTTGGACCATGGCCCAGTATACACGACAGTAGTATTCTTCGGCTCAAACTTAACTCTATTAATCAAATTGAAATCTAAGTCATATTTCAAAAGCTCTATTGAAGTTTGTACCCAAATATTCCCATCAGGAGAAAAACCCATAGTCAATGCCGATGACCTGTAATCTTTAGGCCCCTCTCCCTCACGTTTTTGACTGGCTAGTATCTTCCCATTTGCATCAAAAATAGCCAGCTCGATGCCCTCGGATCTTTTGTCAATAAAACCGACAAAAATATCTCTCTTGGGATCATAATCCCGAATGCCAACAGGTGCTAGACTCTCTACACGGATTTCTTTTACTTTTTTGAACGTATAATGCTGGGCTACTAACGGACTGCCTATCAAAATAAGTATTGCTACTAAAAATGGATTTCTGATTTTCATTATTGTGTTATTGTGGTAAGTATTCACCCTAGGTTATCGTATTAATTTTCAACCAGTTCCCAAATCTCAAATGCATAATAATCCAATTCCTCTTCCTCATTAACCACTTTCACAAGAACTCTATTATTTGGCAAAGTCATTTGAATCGGCCCAGAAGGTATAGTCAACTCACCTGGTAACTGAACTCCGTTCTTAAAAAGTATAATTCGTTGAAATTCGGGATTATTCATGCGGTAGGGCATAACCTGACTTTTCATCAGTTCCAATGTGGCCTCCGAAATCTCTTTTAAATAAACAAGCCCTAATAAATCCAAGTCAAATTTTAAGATCTTTTCATTCGTTGAATAACGGGGCATTCCACCAGAAAAAGCCAGATTCGACTCTCTCAGTGGTATATCATTCAAAGCTTTAAAAAATTCATGTTTTACTGGTATTCTTTGAATCACGTTCCAATTAATGGGATTGTACACTGTAATTTCATTATCAACAGAAGTAGTGAAATACAAATTACTATTCTGAGAATCAATGGTAAATATTGGATTAATTCTCACAGGAAATACCTTATCTTCTATTCCTTCAAAAACTTTTCTGCTAGATAATGCGATCTCTGATTTAATTGTTCTACTAGCTGCATCATAGTAATCAATCATTTCTATTTTGCGTGGAGGAACATCATTAAACACAATATTATTAATGTTGGATCCGTTTACTATAAATGAAACTTCCGTCCCCCTATTTAATGGAACAAACTTAGATCGTGGTCCAGAATTTAAAACAAACGTGGTTACCTTCGGTTCATATTTCACCTTACTAATCCGATTGAATTCAAGGTCGTATTTCACAAGCTCTAGTGAAGTCTGAACAAACACTTCACCCTCTGGAGAAAATCCCATGGACAATGCGGGTGACTGGTAATCTTCCGGTTCTTCACCCTGTCTTTTTTGACTAGTAACTATTTTGCCATTTGCATCGAACACTGCTAGCTCTATGCCCTCAGATCGTTTATCGATAAAGCCCACAAAAACATTTCTCTTTGGGTCATAATCCCTAATCCCTACTTCTGCAAGGCTCTCAACTCGGAATTCTCTCACTTTTTTAAAAGTATATTCCTGAGCAGAGAGAGTGAGAGATAAAAAAGTGGTGCTTAACGCTAGTACAGTTTTGGCTAGTTTGTTTCTCATGGGTTTAGTCGATTGACAATCAATCTAACTAAAAAGACTCTAAATGAAAACTTAAACCTACGTTAATCTACACCAAACACATATACAATCTCATGCACGTACGTTTCTCCTGGAGCAAGACTTGACGAGGGAAAATCAGGCTTGTTTGGGCTGTCTGGCCAAGCCTCTGGCTCCAAGCAAAGTGCCCAATGCGGCTGGTAAGTCTTGCCATCAGCTCCGGCAAAATCACTTATATGGTTGGCTGTATAAAGCTGCACACCAGGTGCAGTAGAAAAGACCTCCATAGTACGTCCACTGGCTGGATGCTTGACGATTGCGATTTTCTTGAGCTCTGAGGAATTTGTTCTCTTGGTGACATAATTATGGTCAAAGCCTTCTCCCAATGCTTCCAATTGTGCTCCTAGGTTTTTTGGTGTTTGAAAATCAAAAGCTGTCCCATCTACACTCTTCACTTCTCCGGTAGGAATCTGGCCAGGACCCGTTGGTGTAATCGCGTCTGCAAAAATCTGTAACTCGTGATCCCGCACATCTCCTGAGATTCCACTCAGGTTGAAATAGGAATGATTCGTCAGATTGATGACAGTTTTCTTGTCGGTGGTAGATTCAAAACGAAGCTTAAGTTCATTAGCGCTGGTCAACTCCATCCAAAGTGTAGTCATTAGATTACCAGGAAAACCTTCTTCCCCATCCACGCTTAAGTAAGTCATTTTCACGCCTACGGCACTTTCATTCTTATAGACTTCAGGCGTCCAAACTTTCACGCCGAAACCCTTCGCTCCGCCATGCAAGGTATTCTCTCCATTGTTTTTTGTCACGAGAAAAGTCTTCTCATCCAAAGTAAACGAAGCCTGCCCTATTCTATTAGCATATCGACCCACTGCAGCTCCTAGATAAGGACCATTCTTAGTAAAGTAATCCTCTACATTTTCTAGAGCCAACACGATATTCTCAAGCTTCCCATCTTTGTCAGGAGTTATTATTCTAGAAACTATACCTCCAAAATTGGTCAACTCAACCTGCATCTTCCCATTCTCAAGGGTATATTTAAAAACATCTTTGCCATCCCAAGTGGCAACTTTTTCCTCTTTGATTGATAGGCTAAGTTCTTCTTGAATCACTGTCGATTTGGATTGAGCTATACAGGCAGAGCCTGAAATAAGTATAGCTAATATTACGATTTTCGTTTTTAGGTTCATTATTGGGTAGTTGATAATTATAAAATTTTAAGATTTGGAAATTACGCGGGGAGTTAAACTTAGCTTAAATGTCTGAATCTCTTGAATATCGGTCCCTCTGTATTCCAAATCTCCAACACTTTAATCGTCTGAAAACTACTCCCTTTTATAATTTACAGCAATCTTTTCCAGTTGTTTTTTAAGCTCATTTCTATCATATATCTTTCCTTTCATTACCACCATAAATGGCTCTTTCAAAGTGGCTAAATCTTCCAAAGGATTATTTCTCACCAATACGAAATCTGCAGAAGCTCCCTTTTTGATCACTCCCCATTCTCCCTCCTGATCAAAATATCTCGCCGGGTTGACAGATCCAGATTTTAAAATCTCATAGTTTGACATTCCAGCCTTAGACATCAACTCTATCTCATGATGGATGGAAAATCCAGGAACATTAAAAACCTGAGGTGAATCAGAAGACATCAGCATGGGAACTCCGGCTTCATGGAGTGTCATAAATAGCTTGTTCCTAAATTCGAGATAAGGTTGCACATGCTCCTTTGTCAAAACTCCTGATTGCTCATAAGGAGTCTTTGCATTGATCCAACGCTGAACTTGCTCAGCGGACATATACTTCATTTCGGGAATGTTACGATATTCCTCAGCGGGCTTTGACCCAAAATACCGATCAAAAAGTGTCAAAGTAGGAGCCATCCAAGCGCCCGTCTCAAGCGTCAAATCCACTAATTCCGGCAACTTACTTAGATCAACTTCATCGACCAAAAGCATAGTGAACGGTCCGGCTATCTTTGAATCCAAAACACGTGAATAATCAGGAATCATCGCTTCTATGTAACCATCCATGTGCTCGATTGATTTGTAGCCACCTTTTAGACTGGCTTCCAATCCCACATTTAGGGAAACGTGTCCTCCGAATGGAATCTTCAACTCTTTGGCAGTTTTGGAAATCGCCATAAACTCATCCATCTCCAATCCCGGATGCAACTTAAGATGTTCATAACCGGCGGCTTTTTCGTCTCTTACCATTTGCTCAGCCTGCTCAGGAGAAGAAACGGAAGATCCACTAAAAGACGGTCCAGAAAGATACAATCTCGGCCCATCCAATTCACCGGCATCTATCCTAGCTTTCAATGGTAAATGCGATGCATGTCCAATCATTCCCCTCACCCGCAAAACACCATTTGCCAGATAAAGCCACATGGCTTCTTCCTGAAGTCCTGTATTCCCATTTTGAGCTACTGGAATATGGGAATGAAACTCCGCTAAACCTGGATAGACGTAATATCCATTTCCATCAATAACCTGATCACCATTGAAATCAAATGGCTCTGACATAGGTGCTATTTTGATGATTTTACCATCGCCCACCAGAATAGACTGGTCATTTAGCACCATGTCATTTTCCATGGCTACAATATTCACATTTGAAATAAGATAAGTCTGCGAAAATCCAGTTAAAACTGATATATGAATCAGCAGAATCAAGGGGAAAAGTATCTTTTTCATAACATAGCGAATGAGATGGAAGCTTTAATTTCGTCTATAAAGCGACCTAAAACAATCCTTTACGGAAAAAAGTACCCTCTGAGACGATGTAATCTCTCAGTTATCCCTCCTAATGACTTCTTGTTTTTTAGTTGCCGCTGTTGACAGGAACACCCAAATATCTCATTGCTTCTGCATGCATTTCCTCTGGAGTTTGCAAAATATTCAGCTTCAACCCATATCGAGGTTCCTCCCATGTCGCAAATTGCGAATCCAACATAGTCGCTTTCATGTAGTGGTTTTTGCGTGCAAGCATGCGTCTCCAAATTAAATCACGATCTCCTTTGAGATGAATCCAATGCACATTTTCCTTCCCCTTTAGAATTTCGCGATAGCTTTCTTTTAGGGCTGAACAAGCCAACACAGCTCCTCCAGTTTTCTCATGTTTGACCAATAGATCTGCTAAGGATTGAAGCCAAGGCATCCTATCCTCATCATTCAGCGGAAACCCTTGGCTCATTTTTTCAATATTCTTTATAGGATGAAAATTATCTGCATCAAAAAAAGGTAAGTCCAAGGCATCGGCCAAACCCAATCCAATAGTTGTTTTTCCGGTTCCTGAGACTCCTGTGACGATAATTAGCATGTGTGAAAGTTAAGAAAAATATTTTCCAGACCTCAAGAATCTCTAAAAGTTGAATTTTGGTAAACAAATTCAGTTGCCCTCTCCTAAACTAGGAGTTAATATAAATGAAGCCAAAGAAACTTCCCTATCCATCATCTCATGACACTTTTTGTAAAAACTAATAAAACTCAATGCTTAGGTGCTAAAAAATAAAACTTTTATAAAATTTTTGTAAAAGATCGATTTATTAAAAAACATTTTTTAGATTTGTTTAAGTAAGTTACCAGAGGAAAAAATATTCAGACTGTAAGTATTATCCAGAGATTCCTTTATAATTTACTTTCTATCGAAATAGTAACGCATTGATTACACAGCATTTAAAAAAAGCTTATCTAAAATAGTCCTAATAATCAAACCTGTCCAAACAGTATGCTAAGTAAGTATCCACTTTCAGAAGTTGAAAAAAGTTTTCTTCAGGAATCTGGTGTAGAGAAAATCACCACCCTCATTCCTTACCTTCAAGTTGACAATTTTCCTAAACTTGGCTTGTTGACCGCGTGCCGGTTTTTGGAATGGGCTGCAGCAAACCCAGAGGGTGTCATTAGTTTGCCAACAGGCAAAACACCTGAATTTTTCATCAAATGGACTCAGTTCCTACTTGAAAACTGGGATAATAAAAAAGGCAAAGATGTAAGAGAAAAATACGGGTTAGGCAATACTAAAAAGCCGATTTTGAAAGATCTGACATTTGTGCAGATTGATGAATTCTACCCGATTTCTTCCAAGCAGAATAATAGCTTTTACGACTACGTTAATAAATTCTATATCCAGGGATTTGGCCTTTCGAAAGAAAAAGCCATTCTGATTAATTCAGATGAGATCCCTTTGGCAGGTGGACTACATTTCAAAGAAGTTTTTCCTGACCTGAAAGTTGATCTTTCATTAAGATTTCGTGACCCTAAAAATGATCATGAAAAACTACAGCAGCAATCCATCTACATGATCGATCAATGGTGTGGTGAATACGAGCAAAAAATCAGAGATGCTGGCGGAATTGGTTTCTTCTTAGGTGGAATAGGCCCAGATGGACATATCGCATTTAATACCAGAGGCTCGCATTTATTCTCTGTGACTCGATTGACAGAAACTAATTTTGAAACGCAAGCGGTAGCTGCAGGAGATCTAGGAGGTATTGAAGTTTCATCAAATCGACTAGTAATTACTATTGGATTAGATACAATTGTATACAATCCAGAAGCTGTTGCAATTATCATTGCGGCAGGTGAAGCAAAAGCTGGGATCGTAAAAGATTCTCTTGAAACTCCGCTGAATAACGTCTTCCCGGGTACAGTTCTTCAGAAGCTTAAAAACGGCAGATTCTATGTCACAAAAGGCGCTGGTGTGAAGCTCACAGATTCTGTGGATGCCTATTATGAAAAAGGAGAATGGACTTGGGAAAAAACTGAGCGATCTGTAATCGATCTTTGTAAAAAACTAGGCAAATACGGACACAGAATCAAACTTTCTGATTTAAAGGCAGATAAATATACTAGGCTAATCCCTGATTTGTCTGAGGAGACTGTAAATCAAGTAATGGCAAGTATTGAGAAGAAGCTATCTAAAGGGTTAGAACAAGAAAGAAATGAGGTGCTTCTTCATACTGGTCCGCACCACGATGATATCTCACTAGGCATTTTACCACATATCACCAATCAGCTTCATGAGCCCAGTAACGAGGCTCACTTCTCTGTCCTGACTTCTGGCTTTACGGCTGTGACGAATACTTTTGTAATCGACACGCTCCAGCATACCAAGAAGCTTCTGGATAACGGCCAGATCCAAATGGTTCATTTTGAAGATTTCTTTGAGGTAGGCTATAGTCTTAAAACCGACAAAGACGTCTATCACTACCTCACCAATGTAGCTTCTGAGGATGCTGATCAGCGATTGAGAGGACTTTGCCATCGAGTAGTGAGAGCTTTGGTAATCGTCTATGATATCAAGAATAAAACGCAACTTAGAGAAACAATTAATGATGTAATTAGTATTCTTAAGAATAGCTATGATGGCGAGAAGAATTCTTCGAAAGTCCAGAAACTAAAAGGGATGATTCGTGAGTTTGAAGAAGAACTAGTTTGGGCACATTTTGGAGTACAGGTAAAAAATGTCCATCATCTAAGACTTGGCTTCTATACTGGAGATATTTTCACTGAGCAACCAGACAAAGATCGCGATGTAGAACCGATCGTGGAAATGTTTAGAAAAGTAAACCCTACAAAGATTAGTTTAACGCTTGATCCAGAAGGATCTGGTCCAGATACTCACTACAAAGTGCTTCAAGCTACTGCGGCCGCTGTGAAAAAGTGGGGAGAAGAGAAAGACATCAGCAAATTGAGAATCATTGGTTACAGAAATGTATGGTTCAAATTCGAACCACATGAGGCTAACGTGATAGTCCCAGTTTCTCTAGGTGATATGTCAGTAATGGAAGATTCCTTTGCCAATTGCTACATGAGTCAGGTGAATGCATCCTTCCCGAGCTATTCGCACAATGGTAAATTCAGTACTGTCGCAAAAAGAATCTGGGTGGATCAGCTAGATGCAATTCAGCTTTTGCTGGGTAAGAATTACTTCTACCAGCATGATCGTGCTAAAGTAAGATCTAGTCATGGACTGATTTTCTTCCGGGATATGAATGTGGAAGAATTCCTAGCCACCGCAAGAGAGCTGGAGAAGTCAATAGAAGGAATGCTATAAGAGAAAGATTAACCTAAGCTGTGACTAAATCCTGTCAGTCGCAGCTTTTGTAATAAACCTATCAACCATATTATTTGTAGCGAATGGAAAAAGCCATTTTGGGATTAGACATCGGAGGCACCGGAATCAAAGGTGGCGTGCTAATTAATGGACATTTGGAAGATATCCGATCCATTGTTACGCCCGCTAAAGAAAGTAAAGAGTTTATTCTAGAGACCATTGCGGAATTTATTGAAACCTATCTCTCATACGACTTAGTTGGAATTGGTGTCGGCATACCTGGTCTGGTAGATGTACGTGAAGGCATAGTTTTGGGTCTTTCGAACATCCCCGCATTTCAGCACGTGGAGTTGAAGAAATTTTTAACCGAACGGTTTTTAAAGCCGGTTTTCATTAATAATGATGCAAACTGCTTTGCATCCGGTGTACATAAATTCGGTGTAGGCAAGAAATTTAATCATCTGGTAGGACTTACGTTGGGCACTGGTATTGGTGGGGGAATTGTAATCAATGGACACCTTTACAGCGGCGTAAATTCCGCTGCTGGAGAATGGTGCAGTGCCGCCTATTTGGATCATGATTTTGAGCATTATTGCAGTGGTAAGTTTTTTGAAAGATACTATCACAGTAAACCAAAGGCTCTAGCCAAGCAGGCACTCGCTGGAGATCCCACAGCCATAAAAGCATTTGATGAATATGGTCATCATTTAGGAGAACTCATTAAACATATACTGTACGCTCTGGCTCCTGAGGCAGTCATATTAGGTGGATCTATCAGAAAAACATACCCTCTTTTCAAAAAGTCACTTTTCAATTCAATTTCTTCATTCAATTACCCAACTGTCATTGAGCGATTTGAGATTTTACTTTCAGAAATGGATGAAACCGCTATTCACGGGGCTGTAGCTTTAGTAGAATTGGAAAATGAGGTAGTAAATAATTAGGTATAAATTGGTTTGTAGTTTAATTAAGGTGGCTTTTTTAAAAGGCCACTTTTTTTGATCAAAACCAACTATAACATACTATTAAGTCCTCGCAGATATCCCGCTTTCTCTTTAAACGAATTTTGATCTACACATGACTTACTATATAAAATCTGAAACCTCAGCTTTGATACTGGCGAAGTGCTTTTTCAAGCCATCAAAATCTCCTTCATTCACCAATTTTTTATCAATCAGAGAACTTCCCATTCCTACACCGCAGGCTCCCGCTTCAAAAAACGATTTGATATTTGTCTTAGAAACTCCCCCGGTGGGAAGTAGTTTAATTTTATCCAGCGGCCCCAGTACGTCTTTGATAAATTGAACACCTAATTGAGTTGCTGGAAATAGCTTGACCGCTGAAGCCCCCAAAGACCAAGCTTTATATATCTCAGTTGGTGAAAAGGCTCCGGGGAAAATCGGGATATGCTCATTCACAGCATGCTCAATGACTGTCTCATCTATAATGGGCGTCACAATAAACTGCGCTCCAGCATCAAGTGCTTCCCGAAGTTCAGTCAAATTACACACCGTTCCTGCACCTACATTTAGTGATGGAAATTTACTGCGCAAAGTAGAAATTGTCTTGGCTGCACCTAAGGTGTTCATCGTGATTTCAAGCGTAGTAAGTCCTGCATCTTCATAGGCTTGCGCTATTTTCAAAACTGTTTCAAGCGATTGTCCTCGAATTATTCCGACAATTGGTGCTTTTTGATAACGCTCCCAAAAAAGTGAATTTGAAATTTTCATGTGATTTTGATTTCCTTTTTCAAACAGATACGTGCTTGATTCTACAAGATAAAAACTGCGGGCTGAACTTCAAGAAATATATTCAGAGCTGCTACTTGATCTAAATCTTTCTGCTCTCAGCTATTCCAAATTCAAAGATACATTATGGTTTTGCAGCTTAGAACGGTCTTTTTCACATCTTTTTAACACTAAGATTACATTAGAACCCCAAACCTAAGTAATCTTACTATTTTTTTAATAATGCCCTGACACTGAGTTCAATTGGAGGTTATACCTTTCAACCAAAACCAGAATAGTGAAGACCCAATTCAAAACGATAGTAGTATCCGATGTACATTTGGGTACAAAAGGCTCAAAAGCCAAAGAGATCGCACGGTTTCTCAAGCAGTACAACTGTGAGAATCTCATTCTGAACGGCGACATCATCGACGGATGGCAACTGAAGAAATCGGGATCCTGGAAAAGGAAACACACCCGTTTTTTCAACCGAATCCTGAAAATGATTGAGAATCATAGTACCAAGGTGTACTATCTGCGCGGAAATCATGATGACTTTCTGGATCAGATCCTTCCATTTCAGATGGGAAATCTATCCATCCAAAAAGACATGATCTACGAAAGTCATGGCAAAAAGTACTTCATCACGCATGGTGACGTATTTGACAGTATCACCACCAATCTTCGCTGGATCGCCTATTTGGGGGATATTGGCTATACTTTTTTGCTTTGGCTGAATAGCGTAGTCAATCATTACCGGATAAAGCGAGGCCTCCCCTATTTTTCTCTCTCTCAGTATGTAAAAGGTAAGGTGAAATCAGCTGTTTCCTACATTGATCAATACGAGGAAGAACTTGCGAAAATGGCTAAGGCAAAAGGATGTGATGGTATCATTTGTGGCCATATCCACAAACCTGAAAACAGAATTATCGACGGAATAGAATACATGAATTCTGGTGACTGGGTAGAGACGATGAGCGCTTTGGCAGAAGATCATGATGGAAATTGGCAGTTGATCTATTACAATGAAATCAACTTCAAAGAAGCTCATGATGACAGCCTGCAGCAATTCTTCATCGGCAAGCCAGAAACTACTATAATCCCAATGAGAGAGGTTTCCTTTGAAGCACCAAAGGATGATTTGGAACCACCAGCATTTACTTCCATCCAATGACGTTTCTATTTATTGTCCAAGCTGAAGGTCGTGGACATATGACTCAAGCCATTGCTTTTTCCAACATGCTCAGAAAGCAAGGCCATGAATTAGCAGGAGTTATTTTAGGTAAAAGTAAGCGCAGGACAATTCCTGAGTTTTTCTCCAGAGAAATATCAGCTCCCATCCATCTGGTAGATAGTCCGAATTTTGCTTGTGACAAAGAGGAAAAGAAGATTTTAATAGGGAAAACGATCCGTCAAAATCTCGCTAAAGCATCTATTTTTTGGCAAAGTCTGAGAGAGATTCATGAGGTAGTTAAAGCTGAACAGCCTGACATTATCCTGAATTTTTACGATTTACTGGGTGGCATTTACAATGGGATTTTCAAACCAAAAGCTCAGTATTGGGTGATTGGACATCAGTATTTGATTTATCATCCCAACTTCAAATTTGCTCCTGCGAAAGGATTTAACAAGTTTTTTTTCAAGTTCAACACCCGACTGACAGCCTTAGGAGCCTCGGAAAAGCTCGCGCTTTCATTTTACCAATTAGAATCCACGGATAAAATCACTGTAGTACCTCCATTGCTCAGAGAGGATGTGAAAAAACTCACCCCGACTTCAGGAGACTTTTTCCTTACCTACATAGTCAATAGCGGCTATAGTGCGGAAGTTCTTTCTTTTGCGAAAGCAAATCCTCACCTGCACATGCGGGTCTACTGGGATAAAAAAGATGCTGCCGAGAATGAGTATCCATTGCCAAACTTGAGTTTTCATAGAGTTCATGACAAGAACTTCCTTCGAGACATGGCAGCTTGTAAAGGATTAGTCAGCACAGCAGGATTTGAATCAATTTGTGAAGCAATGTATCTAGGCAAGCCCGTGATGGTGATTCCAGTAGCTGGTCAATATGAACAAGCTTGTAATGCCTTGGACACTGCATATTCTGGAGCTGGTATTGCCTCGGAAAACTTTGACTTCGCAAAGCTAGATAAGGTAATACAGGCAAATTTTATAACAGATAATTCTTTCCAGGATTGGGTAAGCACCTGGCCCCAGACATTCGAGCTAATCCTGCCCGAAACAAAAATGACTGAACCAGACTTTATTCTGACTCAGTCATTTTCATGATCTAATTAGTATCACTAGCAGTTGTTCAATGCTCTTTGCTCTGGAGTGAGCTCAGATATAGCTTTGAAAACCACCTTACCATTTTCTTCTACTCGATAATAAGGAAAATTGACCATTTTGACTTGTCTCCGCGCAGGAGCACCCAATCTCAGGAATTTAAGTTGAAGCTCATTGTACATTAGAAACAAATTATTTCGCTCCTCCATGGATAAGGAAGCATCATTTCGCCCTTTGTTGCGCATCAACTCATACTGGTAAAAGACTTTTTTGTAATCCTCTACTTGTTCTTCATGAGTAGCTGGCGGAGGAGGAAGAGGAGGATATTTTTTATGCTCTTCAGCAGTTAGATCCCTTCCAAATTTGTAATAAACTTCACCATCCGATTCCAATTTCATGTATGGTGCAAAAGGACGAACAGGATACTTTACTTTCGGTTTATCATGAAATGGGACATGTAGATAGATAGTCCATAACTCTGAAAACATTTCTGTTAACTTGTCCTGTTCTGCTTTACTTCTCTTGACGAAATGTGGGGATTGGTTTCGAAGCTTTTCGTAAGCTGAATTAGCATCTTTGTATGATTGAAGATCATTTTTTATCTGAGCTGCTTTTACTCCCGGAGGCCATTTGTCTTGAGTTTCTACTTTCTGTTCGGCGACAGGATCCTTACTTTGTTGGTCAGGAGCAGAATTTTTAGGTGGATATTTAGTTTTCCAATCTAGTGGTGGTGGTGGTAGTAGAGGTGGTATTAACTCTGGGTCAACGTCCTTCAGTTCACTTCTATCTATATAATAATGTATTTCTCCATCCTTAACTAGCTTTGTATAAGGATAAATGGGTATATACAGAGGATTAGCTCGATAACTCAGAAGTGATTGTACTTGTGACCTCATTTTATCGCTAAACTGATAATACATCGCATCTAATTCAAAATACAACGCTTCCAATATTGCCTGATCTTTTCGGGATCTGTTGAGGTAATGAGGTTCGCCGCTTCTCAGACTTTCATATTCCGCAAACTTTTGAGAAAAGTACTCCACTGGATTAGCATAATTAGAAATATCCACTAAATAAATTGCGGTAGGAGTAATAGTAATAAATCCTTTTCCATTTTTCAGTCTTGTCACTTCTTCTACATATGACTCAGTGAATGAATTGTAGGATAAAGAAGGATCGCCATCAGGAGTAAAAAAGATGTGCGGAATTTTAGAAGCTTTATTTCCCCTATCATCCTCACTAGAAGGTGATAATAACATAGACCGCTCTTTATCTGTGAGCTCCGAGTAATTTTTAGATATATAATACATTTGAACTTTTTCTACTCGAAATCTAACATCGCTGTAAAATTTAGCTTTCTCCTCTTCCTGAGCCTCATTTGTTTTCCTCCCAGAATCAACATAATAAATCCTTCTAATATCCAGCTCTCTAAGCATCCCCTGGAAATCGCTCAATTCTCCCATTGAAACTTCAGGCTGGGTAATTAAATTAATGGTAAGGTGCTTTTCTACTGGTTCAGTTTTTCCTATTAGGACTTTTATCTCCTCAATACTATATTCTTTATCATTTGACCTATAAACACCATTGGGTTTCAGTTCAAGTGTAAGGTCAAAATCAACTTCACCTGCATCTGAAGCATTTACATATACCTCACCTATCCTATCACTATCATCCACTTTTGCAGCAACTTTATCACTGAAAAAATAGACTAATAGGCCTAGCACGGGTACCAAGACCAAAATCTTGATCCAGCTTTTTCCGCTTACTGTTTTTCTCTTCATCATTTCAAATCGTTTTTTGGTTAATGAAAAATTTAGACTGCTTGCCAAGCCATATTTCTGCTCCGCTAGCATCATAGCTATTAGTTGACTTTCGTATTTCTCTAAGGGAGTGCTTTGCAAAGCTATTTGGTCCGCGATAAATTCATGATTCAGCTTGATGCTAGCTTTAGCCCAGTGCAAGCCGGGATGAAACCAAAGCGGTATGAGCAAAGCTTCAATAAAAAGGTTATCCCAACTGTGTTTTTCCTGAATATGCGTACACTCATGGGCGAAAACGGCATCAGTGAATTTCCCACTGTCCAGATCAGATTCTGCTACAAAAATGTATTCAAGAAAAGAGAAAGGAAGGGTGTCTTCCTTAAGCAAAACAAGCGTCTGTCCACGGTAATTAATTTTAATGTTTCGCTGGATCTTATTGACTAGAACCTTAATGTTTCGCCCAAATCTGTATAAGAAAACAAGGGAAATCAGCCCATAAAACCCAAATAAAAGGTATTCCCAATTAAATTGAGATTCTGGAACTGCAGCAAACACCTGCTCCCGATTAAGATCCTGACTTGTTGCTTCAAAGTTAGTAGGCTCAGTAATCATGTCAGATGGATCAGCTTCAAAGGCACCTAGCTCAGAAATCACTTCGGTTGGATCAGTAACTATTTCCTGAGGAACTTCAATCGTATAAAGTGGAATAAGAAAAGATGCAACTACCGAGAACAGCAGAAAGAATCGGTTGAATCTATGTAATACTTCACGCTGCAAAAGCACCCTGTGAACCAGAAGCAACAAAAGTAGGCAGGCTATGGATTTGATTAGGTAAAGGGTCATTTTTTCTGATTTAGCTGGTCTTCGATTATACTTTTGAGTGCTATCAACTCCTCTTCGGAGAGCTCGGTCTTTTTAGTAAAAAAAGACGCAAACTGTGCTGGCGAATCGTTAAAAAAGTTCTTGATCAAACCTTTTAGGTGCTTTGAAAAATAATTTTCTTTTGTAACCATTGGATAGTATTCGCGCAACTTCCCATTGGCTTCATATCCCACAAATTCCTTGTCCTGCATACGCTTCAATAGTGTAGAGATGGTGGTAGAGGCAGGTTTTGGATTAGGATAAGCATCCATTAGATCTTTCATAAAAGCTCGCTTAAGCCTCCACAAATGGTTCATCAATTCTTCTTCAGCTCTTGATAGTTTCATTACCTTTGGATTAAATTACATCTACAAATGTAGATTAATATTTCATATCTACAAGTGTAGACGTGAAATCATGAGTTAATTTCTGTGAAAGAATCTTTTCCATAAATATTACTTAAGAAATAATAACTCCTGAAAAAATGATGAAATATAGCAAATCATCTGACTTTCAGAATATCCAACAATTGAACGGGATGTATTTTTAATTACCAATTCAAAAAAAAATCCGCAGTATTTCTAAATGGAACTCGGTTTTTCAAGCAATAATTAATAGAAATTAATAATTTCGAAGATTGCCCTAGAGAGAGAATTACATGTCAGCTGAAAATATAAGATTACAAGAAGATAGGAACCACACTAAACATTGGAAAAAATGGGGGCCTTACCTCACAGAAAGGCAATGGGGAACAGTTCGGGAGGATTATAGTCCCGACGGTTCAGCATGGGAAAATGTCACTCATGATGATGCCAGAAGTAAAGCATATCGTTGGGGAGAGGAAGGTATTGGTGGTATTTCTGATAACAAGCAGAAGTTTTGCCTAGCTTGGGCATTTTGGAATGGTAAAGATCCTTACCTGAAGGAACGTCTGTTTGGGTTGACCGGAAATCAAGGTAACCACGGAGAGGATGTAAAGGAGATTTATTACTACTTGGACTCAACTCCTACACACAGCTATATGAAGATGCTATATAAGTATCCTCAAGCCGAATATCCTTATCAACACCTCTTAGAAGAAAATATCAAGCGAAGTAAATTAGATCCTGAATATGAGCTGATAGATACAGGGATTTTTGACGAGGACAAATACTTTGACATCTTTATTGAGTATGCAAAGCAAGATATAGAAGACATCGTTGCGGTAGCTACTATTCATAATCGAGGTCCAGAAGAAGCCAAAATATGGGTGATGCCTACTTTTTGGTTTCGTAAGACTTGGTTTACCGGGCACGAACCATTTATGCCTAAGCTTACCAAAACTGGAGACACTACCATCAAAGCATACAATCCCAAATCAGGCAATTATTCTATCACATTTGATGGAGAGCCTGACTTGAAATTTTGTGATAACGAAACCAATCGTGAACGGATTTATAACATCGGAAATGAGAAAAAATTTCTCAAAGATGCGATTAACGACTTTGTTGTTCAAGGTGATGCCAGCCACATCAATCCCGAAAATAAAGGAACAAAGGCGGCGGCAATCTATGAAATCACTATTCCCGCCGGTGAAAGCAGGCAGGTAAAACTTAGGCTTCAACATCAAATAGAAGATAACCCTCTTGAAATCTGTGACAAATGCCTAGAGAAGCGTAAAAAAGAAGCAGACGAATTCTATGCACCACTCCAAAAACGTGTTACTGACGATGATTTAGTAAATATCCAACGTCAGGCTTATGCAGGGATGATGTGGTCAAAACAATTCTATTATTATGATGTAGAGCGATGGCTGGAAGGAGATCCTGGTAGATATGTGCCACCTTTAGTGCGCAAGAAAGGCAGAAATAGCGACTGGAGACACTTGCAAAACTATGATATCATATCCATGCCAGATAAGTGGGAATACCCGTGGTATGCTGCTTGGGATCTGGCATTTCACTGCATCCCTCTGGCGAGGATAGATCCAGAATTTGCGAAGGGTCAGCTTCTGCTCCTTCTAAATGAATGGTATATGCACCCTAATGGGCAAATACCGGCCTATGAGTGGAATTTCTCAGATGTGAATCCACCTGTGCATGCTTATGCCGTCCAGCGGGTTTATCAGATTGATAAAAAAGCAAATAATGGTGTTGGCGATCATGAGTTCCTAGAAAGAGCACTGCACAAATTGATGCTCAATTTCACCTGGTGGGTCAATCAGAAAGATAGTGATGGCAAAAACATCTTTGAAGGTGGATTTCTTGGTTTGGATAATATTTCTGTATTCGATAGAAGCCACGCACAGAAATATCATGGCAAACTAGAACAAGCGGATGCTACCTCTTGGATGGCTATGTTCTCTTTGAATTTACTACGTATTTCACTTGATCTGTGTGAGTTCAATACAGTCTATCAGTTCACGGCAACCAAGTTTCTTGAGCACTTTCTTTACATCGCGGGAGCCATGAGCAATATCTCTGAAGAGCATATTTCTCTTTGGGATGATGAGGACAATTTCTTCTACGACGTATTTCACATTCCTGGAAAAGATCCCCGTAAAATGAAGGTGCGCTCTATTGTAGGTTTAATTCCGCTATTCGCAGTGGAACCGATACGTGAAGATCTTTTCGCCAAACTTCCTGAGTTTAAAAAACGATTGGATTTTTTCCTTCGGGAAAAGCCAAAATTGGCAGCCCTTGTATCTAGCTGGATACAGCCAGGCTATGACAAGCGTAGGTTATTTTCTCTTTTGAGAGGGCATAGAATGAAAAGTGTTTTGCAAAAAATGTTGGATTCCAACGAATTTCTAAGTGATTACGGCATAAGATCACTCTCCAAATACCATGAGAAAAATCCATACTCTATGAAAATAGGAGGAGAAACGCTATCTGTTAAATATACTCCTGGAGAATCTGACACCGTGATGTTTGGTGGTAATTCCAACTGGCGAGGACCTATTTGGTTTCCTATCAACTTCCTTCTCATCGAATCCCTAAAGAAGTTTGACTTCTACTATGGAGGAGATTTCTCTATAGAATACCCTACCGGTTCAGGCAAATATATGACTATGGACATTGTTGCGAAGGAGCTTTCATTCCGCTGCATGAAGATCTTCATGAAAGACGAAAATGGAAATAGGCCAGTATATGGAGCCACCCACAAAAAATATCAGGAAGACCCACATTTCAAGGATTATATCCTCTTCTATGAGTATTTCCATGGAGACAGTGGTGCAGGCTTAGGTGCATCTCATCAGACAGGTTGGACAGGTTTGGTAGCAGAGATGATTCATAAATACTACAAAATCAGAGAAGATCAGCACCATGATTCTAAAACCCTTTTTAGGAGCTAATAGAATAGAGGCAGGATGTGATGAAGTCGGGCGGGGATGTCTAGCAGGACCAGTGGTAGCTGCAGCGGTGATACTGCCGGCAGACTATTCCAATCCATGGATCAATGACTCCAAGAAGCTCGGTAAAAAGCAGCGGGAAGATTTGATTGAGGAGATCAAAGACAAGGCATTGGCTTGGCAGATAGCTGAGGCCAGTGTGGCTGAAATCGACAAAATAAATATTCTGAATGCTTCCTTTCTTGCAATGACCCGCGCAGTGCAAGGCTTGAAAGTCCTTCCAGAGCATCTACTGATCGATGGTAACCGATGGAAATCCCAATTAAGCATCCCGTATACCTGCGTGATCAAAGGCGACGGTAAATATGCCAGCATAGCAGCTGCTTCCATACTAGCCAAAGTACATCGAGATCAGTTTATGGAAAGACTGGCAAAAGAGTTTCCACATTACGCTTGGGAGCGAAATGTCGGCTACCCCACCAAAGCACATAGGACAGGGATCGAAGATCATGGAGACTGCATCTGGCATAGAAAGAGTTTTCGATTGTTGAAGGAGCAAATATTGTTAGACTTCTAATTCAGTATCTTCACCCTAATCCATCTCAGTTTTCAATTACCAAGAACATGTGGTATGGGGACTGTGAGAGAATCAATAACGAAACTGGGCTGTAGGCGGGTGGAAGTTTCATCTTGCGCTTTTGTCTTTCCGGTAGGCATAATTTGTAATCTTTGCAGCTAAAAAATACCCTATGAATTGGATATTATTGATCATCGGCGGATTATTTGAAGTGGGTTTTGCCTCCTGTCTCGGCAAAGCAAAGTACGCTACTGGAATAGCTGTTTATGGTTGGTATGCAGGCTTTATAGCCTGCCTAACTATCAGCATGCTTCTTTTGATTAAAGCAACCCAAACCCTTCCTATAGGAACTGCTTATGCTGTATGGACAGGGATTGGTGCAGCAGGAACTGTGCTGGTGGGAATTTTTGTATTCAAGGAATCAGCTGAATTTTGGAGAATTTTTTTCCTAGTTACGCTAATTGGCTCTATTATAGGATTGAAATTCGTGTCTTCAAACTGATTAAACAGGCTTATTCATAGTATCCAAGGCGTCGTCTAGCTCACTCTTTTTGATTTCCTGCTCGCTACCCTTCGTTAGTATATCAGTTAGCTCCATTCCTGCCAGCATGCTGGCAGTACCGGTCCCCATTCCCATGACCGTCCGCATGGCATCTTGGGTACTAACACTCAAAAAGGTAATAAGCTCTTTTGGCACATGATAAATATTACCATTAGTGGGGTTTGGCGCGGTAGGAACAAATACCGTATAAAGCGTATCGTTAATTTGATCCGTGATAAAACCAGTCATCATGGTACCTGATCTAAAAGGATCTAAAAGCACTACCTCCGAGAAAGGAAGCTTTTTCAAACCTATAAATTGATAAACAGTCTGATGAATTAAATTATAAAGTGGAAGTTTGGTGAGGTATTTCTTTTCAAAGCTTTTAAAATAAACCTTACCAATTTTATTACGGACAAGGAGCCCTATTAAAAATACAAATAAACAAAATATGGCCAGTGAAAGCACATTAATCAGCCAATGTGGATCTTCGGAACTTGGTTCCAAAGCGGAACTAAGTGGAGCTACAATCCCAAAAATAAAATTGAATACAATCGAAATAAGTATTAAAATAATGGTGAGCGGAAGTAGGATCAAAAAACCCTGAATCAAGCTATCAAGAATTATCCCTCTTTCAGTTTTCTCTTCTACTACCGGGGATTTGGGTTCAGTTTTCATTGGGAAAAGGGGAGTCTAAAGTAGCACGAAACCTATTAGCTAGGAATCGTGCAACTGTTATTTGATTGTTGTTTTTTTCTATCCTGAACTAATCAGGTTTTTCTTACTAAATGCATGATCAACGAAATGACAAGCAAAACTAAGAAGATGTAGAAAATGATTTTAGCGATAGAAGCTGCACCAGCTGCTATTCCTCCAAATCCTAAAACGGCTGCAATCAAAGCGATTACTAAGAAAATTAAAATCCAGCGTAACATAGTTTTTATTGGTTGATGGTTCAACCAACTTAAATTCAAAACCATACCAACAGCCTGAACTGGCTTTAAATCCCATTTCAGGCCTATTTTTCACACTATCTAAGACTTATATTGGGGAATACAAACCCCAAAATCAGCAACTTATTTAAGAGTAATATCTTCAGAGAAAACAGAGGATAGTAAGCTTGTCGAACCACGGTTGTGTTAATTGATTTTCAAAAAAAATAAGCTATCAGAATATCTGACAGCCTATCTCATCGTGGTGATTGATTACTACTTTTCTATTTTATTTTTTCAAAAACCAGTTTGCCAGATCCGGGGTTGTTACTGATAGGTTCCAGCACCATCCTTTCGCTGTTAAACTCCACAATTTTGGCTTGTCTGGTCTCTGCACCTGTATGAATAGTCAATACATTGTCACTATTGATTTCTATTTTAGCCTGCTTCTGTACTACTTCCTGCCGTACATAATCAGTGTATTTCAACGTATCGCCGGGCACGAATTTATAAACAGTATTTTCAAGTCGATTTTGGATTTTGTACTCTAACCCCTCACGCATAGTTACATCAGCGTTCTGATACTGAGGAGACTTTCTCAATTCATCCATGGCATCAAAATGTACCAATTGCCAAGTACCGATAAGTTGCTGAAAACTGATTTGGCTGGTTTGGAGAAAAAAAGCCAACAAAAGTGTAGGTATAATTGATAAGTGCATACCTGGTTTCTGGCAATTATGTTGCCAGAAATCAGGAGCAATTGGAAATTCCAAATCTCAAACTTACTATCCTTTACTACTGTACTAGTCTACTATTCAAAAAAGGAAGCCATTCTTCAGCTTGCCTTTCGGCATACTCTGACAAGAAATAGGCTAAAGAAGGTTTAAATGGCATCTTTTGCATCCTAAGACCAGCTTCTTCAGGACTTTTATTTCCTTTCAAGACATTGCATCTATGACAGGCTGTGGTCAAATTGGTCCAGTTGGTTTTCCCTCCTTTGGATCGAGGCACTACGTGATCAATAGTCAGTTGCCTCTTACTTCCGCAATACTGACACTCTCCTCGATCTCTTCTAAAAAGATTTACACGATTGAGCAACACGCCACGATAAGGGATGCTCTTGTAGTGATTCAAGCAAATCACAGCGGGATATTCAAAACTGCGGCTGACAGTACGGATGTGAAGTAAATCATATACAGAAAGGCAATTTGCTTTCTCAAGTAGAAGCAGGACTATGGCTTTTTGTGGCGAAACTACCGCCACGGGAGAATGATCTAAATTCAATACCAATACCCGCTTTTCCATAATTTAACCTAAAATTGAGCGAGTTTCTAACTCCACCTGTTTATCCTTACTGCTCCGTAAGAACGCTTCCCATTCACTCAAGTCAGAAACTTTTATTCTATTGTCCATCCAAAATACTTCTTCAGCTCCAAGATACAAGGCATATTTGACTTGCTTCTTTTCTAATTCGTTGAAAATAAATAAATCACCTGGCAATATGAGCTCGGGGTCAATTTTTCTACCTGGAATTTTTCCGGACTTCCAAGCATAACCGGCAATACTAAAAATCAATTCAAATCCCTGACGCTCGTCCAATCCGAAAATGCTCCTCCCTCCTGCCTGATACGGAGCATTCACATATTTGATCGCAATATCAATCAATTGGGACCTGTCGGCTTTTATCGCATGACTTCGCACCGATCCAGTAAATCCTATGTGATCTTGCCAATTAAAAAGCTCCAAGTCTGAGAAGTGGAGCCTGCTGCCTGGGAGCAAATAAAGATTGGTGCCAAGATATTCTATAGCTGCGATAGGACTGGTGACTACCTGAAAGTCTGTATTGAGGAACTTATAATAATCCGCTCCTGGAATTTCTTTGAGTGCCTGAGTGGTAATCCAACCTTGCAACCCAGTGTCTTCGTGCAATATTTTGAACCATTGCTGATCCGGGGTCATGGCTATTGTCTGATAACATTCCCCAAAAAGTAACTGTGTGACCAGTGCGGAATCGAAAGTGGGTCTGCGGTAAAGAGGAAGGATAGTTTGCCTACAGATTCCAAAAGCATCAATCAAAGGCCATTCGCTGGATTTCTCTTTTTGCATCTTTTTCTTTCAGATCCTGTCGTTTGTCGTGTGTTTTCTTACCTCGGCCAAGCGCTATTTCCATTTTTGCCATCCCTCGGTCGTTGATAAATATACGAACAGGAATGATAGTCAGCCCTTTTTCCTGTGACTTAGTTTCCAATTTTTCGAGTTCTTTTTTACTCATCAACAACTTTCTATCTCGAATCGCCACATGATTATAACTTGCTGCCATCGAATAAGGCGCGATGTGCATCTGTCTTACATATAGCTCCCCATCCAGAAAAATACAAAACGCTTCAGTCAGTGATACTTTTGCTTCACGTATAGACTTAATCTCAGTGCCTTTTAGCACCATTCCAGCCACATAGGTATCTACAAATTCAAACTGAAAACTTGCCTTTCTGTTTTTTATATTGATGACTTTGTCAAACTTATTATCCTTAGCCATGCTTAGATTTTCATTTTTGCGAGAGGAGTAACATCCATGGATGAAAACTCTCCTTTCAGGTATTTGTAATGTGCTGCCATGGCAATCATGGCTGCATTATCTGTACAGTATTCGAATTTTGGAATGTATAGGTTCCATCCTTTTTGCCCTGCCAGTTTAGTCAAGGTATCTCTTAATCCTGAATTGGCTGATACACCTCCTGCTATTGCGACTTCCTTCACACTATATTGCTTCACGGCTGCTTTCAATTTGATCAAAAGCATTTCTACAAGTGAGTATTGTATGCTTGCGCAAAGATCAGCTAAATTATCTTCGATAAATTTTGGATTTTCCTTTAATTGATCTCGAAGAAAATACAATACAGCCGTCTTGATTCCGCTAAAGGAATAATTCAATTCAGGCATCCTAGTAATCGGAAATTGAAATGCTTTCGGATTTCCCAGCTTAGCATACTTGTCAATAAGTGGGCCACCCGGATAAGGTAAACCCAACAACTTTGCCGTCTTATCAAAGGCCTCACCTACCGCATCGTCTTGTGTCTCTCCTATCACTTCCATGTCCAGATGATCTTTCACCAAAACCAACTGAGTATGACCACCACTCACTGTCAAACAGATAAATGGAAAGTTAGGTTTAGGATCTTCAATGAAGTGTGCCAAAATATGTGCATTCATGTGATTCACTTCAATCAGAGGAATATTCTTAGCAAAGGCAAATGCCTTGGCAAAGCTTACACCAACCAGAAGTGATCCCATCAAACCCGGCCCTCTGGTAAATGCAACAGCGGAAAGTTGATCTTTTGAAACCCCGGAAGACAAAATGGCCTCCTGAACCACTGGGATAAGATTTTCCTGATGCGCACGCGAAGCAAGCTCGGGAACAACACCCCCATATTTTTCGTGAACAGATTGTGTGGCGACAATATTATTAAGTACTTTGCCGTCCGCTATAACAGCCGCAGAGGTTTCGTCACACGAGGATTCAATTGCTAGAATAAAGATATCGTTGGTACCCATTGGAAAAGAACGCGAAAGTTAAGGATTTTTTGCACAAAGCGTTTCGGGTGACACTATGGATTGTCTTTTCATTGGTCATGTTGTTTATTGTGGTGGCTCTGAGTCTTCAGATCACTTGGGTTCAAAATCAGGTAGTCAACAAAGTTACAGGCATTCTCAACAGTAATTCAGCTTTTCATACTGAAATAGGAAAGATCAAACTTACGTGGTGGGATGCGCTTGAATTAGAGAATGTTATCATCAGGGACCATCGGGATAGCCTGATGATAGGTGCCAAAAAGATCAATGCCGACTTCGAATTGCTCTCCCTAATCCCTCCGGGAATCACCACGATCAATGCGGTGCGAATGGAGGACGCTAAACTGCACATGCTCACTCATGAAGGTGATTCTGCCATGAATATCAATATTTGGGTAGAGGAACTGGCGAACATGTTCAGTTCTAGCAATAAAAGCACCAGCCCAACTCAATTTAAGATCAATACCGTAGAGCTTCGAAACTCAGAAATCTTTATGGTCAATGAAATAACAAATGCCATTACCCAAGGTCTTAATTACAATAAACTCCGCTTTTCTGACATTACTCTGAACGCCTCTGACTTTTACCTAAAAGGGCCTGAGATTGGAGCTAATATAAAAATGCTGACAGGGACCGAACTCACTTCGGGTTTTGAGATCATGGAGCTAAAAACTACTATGATCTATGCGCCGGAATTCATGGAGTTTGACAAACTAAGCCTGAAATCTACCAATAGCCATATCAAAAACTTTCTTCGGTTTGAGTATGCTACACCTGCAGCATTTTCCAATTTCGTGGAAGAAGTAGTAATCATTACTAATTTGGAAGAGACCAAGCTTGATCTGGGAGATCTAAAACTATTTGCCCCATCTCTTCCAGATATCGACGATGAAATCTATCTATCTGGAACTGTAGCAGGACCTGTGTCCGATATACGTTCAGAAGAGCTACTGATCAGACTTGGGGAAAAGACAGCGATCTTCGGAGCTTTTAGATTGGATGGGTTGCCGGAGATCGATGATACCTACATCAATCTTTCGCTTAAGAACTCAACCATTTTAGCAAAAGATCTTGCCCCTTATCTACCGGATAATATTTCCAAGCAAATCAACAAATTCAACACTGTACGTCTTACAGCGGATTTTGCAGGCTATCTGCATCGTTTCGATACCAATGGCGAGTTCAAAACGTCCATTGGAGACATTACTGGTAGAGTAAGTTTTGATATGGTAGATGGACTGCCAACTACCGTTTCCAACATCAGCACTCAGAATCTTGACTTGGGAATAATCGCAGAAGACAGGGAATTATTGCAAAAAGTAAGTCTGAAGGGGCGTGTAAATACTACGGGGAATTCTGCCGAAAACTTACTGGTGGATGTAA
Organism: Algoriphagus aurantiacus; assembly: GCF_035156405.1. Lineage (NCBI taxonomy): Bacteria > Pseudomonadati > Bacteroidota > Cytophagia > Cytophagales > Cyclobacteriaceae > Algoriphagus > Algoriphagus aurantiacus. The sequence continues at coordinate 52,298 of NZ_JAXRUT010000010.1, forward strand.
ATGCAGATGTCTCCAGATTTGGCTTTAAGAACTACGTGTACACCAACATCAAAACTGATGCAACTTACGGGAGGGATCTGTTCAAAGGAAATCTTGCTGTAAATGATCCAAACTTAAAAATCAATGCAAACGGAGAACTGAACCTCCGCGAGTCCACAGATTCTGTCCGTATGAGTTTGCAAATTGATACGGCATTTCTCGACCGATTAAATCTCACAGAGAAAGCCACTTTCATCAGCGGGAATCTGGACATTGATGTTAAAGGCATAGAGCTAGACGATATTCAGGGGATTGCACGGTTCAGAAACATTTCAATTGGTTACGAAGATAGATTTTTGGATTTGGGTAATTTCAATTTCCAGTCTCTTTTTGCAGGTGGCACTCGGACTATGTCAATTAATTCTGACTACTTGGTGGCAGCGGCTTCAGGGCAATTTAATCTAGAGCAAATGGGAAGAGATTTGGATATTCTCCTCCAGCAGTACATCGCCATTATCCTTAATGAGGAACAACCCATAGCAGATCTGGAGCGGAATTTCTCAGAGATATACAGTCTTGATCTCAACCTTCGGCTGATCAATATTAATCCTATTGTTCAACTTATTGAGCCTGATCTCAGTCTTTCCAAAAACATGGTTCTGGAAGGTGCTTTCTATCAAACACAGGAAAATACCGTCTTTAACTTTTTCACCAGCATTGACACACTCAAATTCAAAAACAACTCAGCCCAAAATGTCAATATTGATTTCAATACTTCAAAATTCATCAATAGCCCGGATATTCTAGCCTCGTTCTACGTTTATTCTAAAACCCAGGAAATGGGTAAATCGATTCAGTTTACAAATTTTGGGTTTGAGGCGATTTGGGATAAAGACGAGATGGATATTGACTTCACGCTAGATCAAGACTCAACTCAGAGTGCAGCCAGAGTGAATGCTACTGCTCGTTTCGCATCTCAAAATACTCAACTCGCTTTTGAGCCATCTTCTCTTAAAGTTCTTGACCGTGAATGGAAATTTGACTCTCTCAACCTGATAACAATTACGCCGGGAGAAATTAAAGTGGACAGCCTGAAGCTTTTCAATGAAAATCAATCCATTTCTCTACAAGGAAAAGCCAGCAGCCAGCCTGGTGATCTATTAAATCTAATAGTAAACAATGTAAACATTGATCTGCTCAATACGCTTTCCCCCCAAGACTTTGACGGCACTGCCAATGGTTTGATTTCATTTGAGCAACTGCTGGATAGTGCAATGATGCAAGGGGAATTCACCTTAAATGATTTCGCTATCAATCAGTTTCCAATAGGTGACATGTCAGCAAAAGCCAATCTGGACATGGAGCAATTGCAAGTTTCTTTGACCAACGTCAGTGAAGGCAAAGAGACAATTAATCTTGGTGGATACATGCTGGTAGATAATCAAGAATTGAATATGCAAGCCTCGCTAAATGAAGCGAGTCTGGTAATATTGGAGCCATTTTTATCCAATTACTTGTCAGATATGGGAGGTACAATTTCTGGCAATATGGATTTGGGAGGCACAATGGCGAATCCTCAAATCGACGGAACTGGGAGATTGAATGATGGGAAATTGACTGTAAACTACCTTAAAACGACCTATCTACTCAATGGAAATATTCTGTTCAAACCTAGTCAAATCAGCCTTCAACAGGTGTCACTCAAGGATCCCTTTGGGAATCAGGCAACACTTACTGGCGGTATCACTCACCAGGGTTTTGAAAATATCCGATTAAATATCAAAGCCAATCTCAATAACCTACAAGTAATGAATACCACGGATGTGGACAATGAGACCTTTTACGGTACTGCCTTCGTCACAGGAACCGCTGAAGTAGTGGGAACGACCACAAACATGGACATAAATGCCCGAGCTACCAGCCAACCCAATACCAGAATCTATATCCCTCTAAGAAGTAATAACACCCAAGCTCAGGAGGATTTCATTCATATGATCAACATTCAGGACACTGTAAGGATCAAACAAATTGCTGAGGAGATAAATAGATTGGAAATAGAGAATGTGAGAATGAATTTCATATTGGATATCACGCCAGATGCTTACGCAGAAATCATTATAGACCCCAGAACCGAAGAAGGAATATCCGGGCGAGGTCGTGGCATATTGACAATGAATGTGGACACACAGGGGAATTTCACCCTAAATGGCACCTACGAAATAACTGAAGGAATGTATAATTTCTCCCTTTACAACGTGGTGAAAAAGCAGTTCAGCATCAAACCTGGCGGTAGAATCACCTGGTATGGTGACCCCTACTCAGGGATAATGGACATTTCGGCAGAATACACAGAAAGTGTATCCTTGCAGCCTTTGTTGTTAAGCACTGTATCCACAGAAAATCAAAATTCTACTTCGAGCCGCAGATACCCTGTTAAAGTGTTATTGAATCTTGATGGTGAATTGCTCTCCCCTGATATTAGTTTTGGTTTTGACTTTTCAGCATTTCCATCAAGCGGAGAAACTCAGACTACCATTTCTTCTTTTCAAAATAAAATCGCAAATGATGAACAGGAGATGAATCGACAGGTTTTCTCTGTGATTATGACTCGATCATTTTCTCCAGAAGGTCAATTCTCAGGAGTCTCCAATATCTCATCCAGTTTGGGTCAGCTCCTTTCATCTCAGTTGAATAGCTTCCTTGGTCAGGTCGATAAAAACCTGGAGGTAGATCTCGATGTCGCCAGTTTGGATCAAAATGCACTAGAAACTTTCCAGCTCAGCGTAGCATACACGTTCCTTGATGGACGCCTTCGTGTCTCTAGAGATGGTGGATTTACGAATGAACAGGGTAACACCAGCGCATCTTCCATCATCGGTGATTGGCAGGCAGAATACATGCTTACTGAAGATGGAGTTTATAGAATTCGGATTTTCAATCGAAATAATTTCAACACGTTCACCTCACTTTCTCTTTCCAAAAATGTAGCGACCTACGGCGTAGCAGTATCCCAAAGCGTCTCTTTCAACTCATTCTCGGAGCTTTTCAAGAAAATAACCAGAAAGAAAAAAGAGAAAATGATAATTAATGACCAGGATGATTTCTTGCGCTATCAGTTTGAAATTAAAGAGGATTGGAAACCAATCCCATTGGATAATATTGAAGAAAGGCTAGACTCTTTGGATAGGGAGAGAAAAATTAGAATGCTTGAACAAGGGAGTTTTTAAACAAATGCATCGTTTTGCTGATTAGTTGAATAAAAGATATATGAAGAACGTAAGCATTTTTTGGTTTCGAAGAGATCTAAGATTAGAAGACAATCACGGCTTATACCAGGCGCTTAGCGAACATGAAAACGTCCTTCCTCTATTCATTTTTGACAAAAATATACTCGATAAGCTAGCTAATAAGGCCGATGCCAGAGTGGAGTTTATCCACAACCAAATTAGCCAAATTCATCGGGAATTAGGAGAAAAAGGCTCTTCAATTTTAGTCAGATACGGTGACCCTGAAGCCATTTACAAGGAGCTTTTGGATGAATATTCTATCCAAGCAGTATATACTAATCGTGACTATGAGCCTTATGCCAAAAGCCGTGATGAAAAAGTGGAGAGATTACTAAATCAGCAAGATATTCCGCTCTGTTTATTCAAAGACCAATTGATCTTCGAGCCAGGCGAAATTCTAAATGGCTCGAGGGAATTCTATAAGGTCTTCACTCCTTTCAGCAAAGCTTGGTTAAGCAAATTTGACCCGTCAACAATTGAAGCATTCAAACCCATGCATTGGAAAAATCTGCTTCAGATAGCTGCTCTAAAACTTCCCACTTTGGAAGAAATAGGCTTTTCAAAAAGTGATATTTCAATTCCTTCCAAAACGGCTGATGAGGGACTTATCTCAGATTACAATCAAACCCGTGATTTCCCTGCTAAAAATGGTACTTCCAGATTAGGAATTCACTTACGTTTCGGGACTATTTCCATCCGAAAACTTGTTTTAAAAGCTAACGAACTCAATACAACTTTCCTGAATGAATTGATCTGGAGGGAGTTCTACATGATGATTTTGGCATTCAATCCCGAAGTGGTAGATCAGGCGTTCAAGCCAGCTTATGATAGAATTCCCTGGAGAAATAACGAAGAAGAATTTGCTGCGTGGTGTGAGGGCAAAACGGGCTATCCTATCGTAGATGCCGGTATGAGAGAACTGAATACTACAGGCTACATGCACAACCGTGTACGGATGATAGTAGCCTCATTTCTCACCAAGCATCTACTGATCGACTGGCGCTGGGGCGAAGCTTATTTTGCAGAGAAACTATTGGACTATGAATTGGCTTCAAATAGTGGAGGATGGCAATGGGCTGCTGGCACAGGAACAGATGCCCAGCCTTACTTTCGGGTATTCAATCCCGCTTCCCAGCAGAAGAAGTTTGACAAGAACTGGATGTACATTAAAAAATGGATTCCTGAAATAAACTCAGATAAGTACCCAAAACCGATAGTAGATCATAAATTTGCAAGGCAACGTGCAATCGACACCTACAAATCAGCCCTGAATCAATGAATATCGGAGACCGAGTAAGACTACTTCACGGAAAGGAAGAAGGAATCATCCGCAAAATTTCCTCAAGTGGTAGAATGCAGATAGAAATCGAGGACGGGTTTATCATCCCAGCTTTGAAATCAGAATTGGTGCTAATTCACGAATCAGAAAAGAAGCACTTTGGCGAAAAGCCAGTGGAAGAGAAGGAAAGCTATACCCCGATTCCTATTTCTGGCCCTAAAGATCAAGGCCTTTACCTCGCTTTTGTTCCTATTAATGATCAAAGCCTCAGTCTTTACTTGATCAACGACAGTAGGCAAGCATATTTGGCGCATGCTTCAGAAGTGTTTGGTGAAAATCAACGCACCTTACTTGCCGCTACGCTCAATTCTGGAGAGGCAAAGAAATTCGATGATCGACTACTGAAGGAAATGGATGAATGGCCAGCATTTCTGCTCCGGTTTATCCCAATTCACAATCAATTGGAGAAGGCAATTCCAGCTTTTGAGCGTCAGCTTAAGATGAAGCCTACCCAGTTTTTCAAGCATCTGAGCAAAGCTCCACGATTGGATAAAACGGCTTATATTTTTGCGCTAGAGCAAACTACCAAAGAACTGGATATACGGGCGCTCAATCAGGAACTGGAACAAATCAATCCCAAATCAGAAGTTCCCAAAACGGTAAAACCAGCAAGATCAATCGATCTACATATAGAAAAGCTAGCCACTGACCCTAAGGGAATGAGCAATTCGGAGATACTTCGTGTGCAAGTGGATACTTTTGACAGAAATCTGGATCAGGCTATCGCTTCGGGAATGGATGAGATTACCTTTATCCATGGCATTGGAAATGGCGTACTACGCAAAGAAATTCACAAGCGCCTGAGTCAACTCCAAAATATTAAGTACTTTCAGGACACTCAAAAAGATCAGTGGGGCTACGGTGCTACCTTGGTCAGAATCTCCTAATCTATGCAGGCAAAAGTATCCCCTGTCTTTCAGCTTTTTGAATCACAGCACCAAGAAGCTAAGGCGCTTTTCTTGGTTTTGGGAAAGCAGATCAAGTCAAAGAAAGCAATAGAACTTCTTGGCAAAATGGAGTTTCTGGAACTCTATGCCGACTTGATGGCAAAGGTTCACTTTGATATCGAAGGTTTGAATTTCAACATTTTCTCGGATTTCAAACTGATGAAGAGAAGTCTGCGCAAAATCCATCACTTCAAACTGGCGGAAAAAAGCTTGAATCATCGCGAACAGGAATTGGGCATCAAATTCAATAGCTATAGAATTCATCTGGATAAATACAAAAAGAAAATTTACACCGAGGCCTTTGACCTCATGGTGGGAAGTACCTTGAAAAGTTGGGATGATTTTCACAACAAAGCCCTGAAAGCCAGTAGAGGTATCAAGCCTCTGACGATAAATACAGCAGTAAACCAAATCATTCAGGAAGAGCTTGAGTTTTTCGCTCTTGATCACAAAGGTGCTATGGACAGCAAAGCCTTGAAGGATACTTTTGAAGGTTTACGAACAATTATCATGTTGGAAAACACCCTTATCCATCTGGGTTTCAACTCTATATTCGTAACTGGAATACATGGAGAAATTGAGGCTTTGAAAAACAATCTGAAACCTTGGTATTCCAATCACTTGTCGTTGCAGTCATTGACACATTTCCTCGGTACCAAACAGGAAGTTTCCAAAAAGTATCTGGACTGGGCCAAAGAGCTGAAAACGGAAAAGAAAATCCTCTCAGCCCAAGCAGAGAAACAAGCACATCAGTTATTTGATAAGATTTTGGGTTAAGTTTCTGACCCTAAGAATTAATCTAATCACCACTAGACAAGAAGCTTGAAATTCAACATATTTTAACCTTGATTTTTTTCCAACTTTATTAGTAAGACGAAAATTTTTTCAACCCATTAAGCAGGTCTGAATTCTAGCAAATAGTCAATTGAAAATTCTGCCTAAATTACAGAATGGATAGTAAAATAATCTTGATTACAGGTAGTACTGGTGGGATAGGAAAAATAACTGCAAAAGCTTTAGCTAAGCAGGGACATACCGTAGTCATCCATGGTCGGCACAAAGAGAAAACAATATCCGTATGTGAAGAAATAAAGTCCGAAACAGGCAACGAGAAGATAGATTTTGTAATCGCTGATTTGTTTTTATTATCTGAAGTCAAACAACTGGCAGAATTATTCAAAAAAAAATATGAACGATTAGATGTATTGATCAACAATGCAGGGGCAATTTTTGGCAAAGAAAGAGAAACGACTCAGGAAGGCCTTGAAAAAACAATGGCGCTCAATCTTTTTTCCCCATTTCTTTTGACTCAATTGATGCTTAAGGTATTAGTCAAAAGTCCAGCAGCAAGGATTATAAACGTTTCTTCAGCAGCACACAACATGAGCGGTAAGCCCGACTTGCATGATATCCAATCCACCAAAAACTACTCATTTGGCAATGCTTACGGGCTGTCTAAGTTATACCTGATCTGGGTTACCCAACATTTGGCAACAGAACTTAAAACTACTGGAATGGCTACTGTTACAGCAAATTCATTACATCCGGGCACGATCAAAACAGAGTTTGGACAGAGAGCTAAGAAAGGTTTTGTGGTGGATCTGCTATTTAATTTATCCATGTTATTTGCCGTTTCGCCTGAGAAAGGAGCAGAAAACACAATTTATTTAGCTACTGCAAAAGAGGTCGAACAAATTTCGGGGAAATACTTTGCCAACAAGAAGATAGCAAAACCGAGTATGAAATATTATTCACCGGAAAATGAAAAAGCAGTGTGGGAGTACTGTAAACTAATAACTCAACCCTATTTGGGCTAAAAGTGAGGAAAGGACATTCCTGTCTGCCCGAGTCGAGAAGCAAGCACATCAGTCGTTTGATAAAATAAACTTAAAAATCAGTTCTAATATTTTAAGAACACGTATAAGAAACCTATATTATACACGTGTGATGTTTTTCTTAAATTGAAAAAAAGGCTTATGAATACCAAACTCACATTAACCATTGAACAAGATGTAATTCAAAAAGCTAAGGAATACGCAAAAGAAAAAAAACGTAGTCTTTCTGATATCATTGAAAATTACCTGAAAAGCCTTACCCAAGAAAACAGGGAAGAGAACAAATCTAAACTTACACCTATTGTCAAATCTCTGAAGGGCTCTTTTAAAATGCCCGAAGACTTTGATTACAAAGAAGAGTTGAAAAAAATCCTTCAAGAAGAACATCTCTGAATAGTAGAGAAGCAAATAATCATAAATTCTTATCAGTCAACTAAGGATTAATTACTTATTTAGAATTCCAGAAATTGCGCACAGGTTTTCTTGATTCCTATTTTAACACAAAAAGATGTAGACTGTTTTTTTTAGAAAAAAACTTATTAATAGCTGTTCTTTTCTACTCAAATCGACTTAGGACAACCTTCCCAAAATTCTTAAAAACCATAAAATATCTCTTAGCTTAGCAGACCTATTAAAATCGGCCAAACCCATGGAAACTACACATAAGACCTCATTTCAGTTTATCAGTGAACCATCCGACATCAATTTCGGTGGAAAAGTACACGGAGGTGTGGTGATGAAGTGGATTGATCAAGCGGCTTACACCTGTGCGCGTACATGGTCTGAAACATATTGCGTGACCGTCTATGTGGGGGGTATCCGTTTCTATAAGCCAATCAATATCGGCGAAGTGATCAAAGTTGATTCCACGGTGATCTACACAGGAAGCTCCAGCATCCACATTATGGTGGAAGTTTACTCCCGTGATTTTTCCCAAAGAGAATTTGAAAAAAAGACACACTGCATCATCATTTTTGTATCAGTCGACGAAAACGGTTCTCCCAAAAAAGTGAAGCCTTGGATCCCCCAAACTGATCAAGAGAAAAAATTGGAGGAATACGCTACCAAGCTAAAAGCCCTACGAGAAAATATCCATAACGAGATGAAGCCTTTCTTTAATGAGTAATCTTGGAGTTAAAAGTGCGAATTAAAATGTGGTAAGTGGTGATGATTGTGAGCGATAAGTAGAAAGTTCTTTTGTTGGTGTGACTTTCCCAAAGTTCGGAACTTTGGGAAAGTTTTATCAATAGAGAACCATTAATTCCAGCTTCTGAAGAAGCAGGATAAGTTATAAGCTTTGCGAATCATTTCTCTAAATCACAATTGCGGTCTTTGCGTAAAACTCCGCGAACTCTGCGGTTGAAAATAACTCAATTATTCTGAATATCACCTTTCATCTCTAAGCTATTTCCCTCTTTGATTTTCTGAATAAATAGATCCTCCACATAGAATTGCCAATCTGAAAACTTGATAGCCTGATTAGCTAAATGCACATGATAATCCTGGTCTAAAATGTAATCATCTGGCTTATCGAGGACTCTGGTTTTGCCGTATACTTTTTCCAATTCTGTCAATTGAGCCTTCCACTCATCCTCCAAGTTCAGTAACTTTCCTTTTATCTCGTCCCGCTCTTCAGCCGTTTTTGCCAGATCCCAGTCTTCCAAAAGAAGCAGGGATTTATTGGTGAATTGAGTGATTTTTGCTACTTGCTCATAGACTTCCAGCGTGTAGGCATTTCTACGCGCTGATTTTTTGGATTCAGAGATTTTGTACAAAACCGAATCTACTGCCAACTGACTTTCCTTGGCTTTGGTCAGTTTCGACTTATTTCTTTCCGTCCATTCTCCCGGAGCACTTGCCTCCGGCAAAGTCAACACAGCATCCTGCATAGGATTATCCATTCTTCGCAGTTGGTTACGGTCTTTATCATCCTGTAAGGCATTTTTCCAAAAAGCTACAGGAGCTTCCAAGTCATTGATAAACGCCAACTTCTCAGAAGCCAATTCCAGGCCGAACGTGCGGTGTCTGTAAGCGGCATGAAGTTCTTCTGTACTCCTCTTCTGTCCTGCCCAAGTGTATTCCGCAAAAATCGCAATCCCTCTGCCATACAATTCAAAATGGGGAGAATCATCATCCCAAAGCGTCAACAGTAATCCATCTGCCTTATTGTCAATAGAGATCAATGCAAAATCCCGAATATTTGCTGTATTACTCTCTTCAAGTGGCATCAGGTTCCAGCGCGTCTGACCTGCAGTAGCTCCCATCACTTTGAACCCATGATCGGTAAACCACTGCATCGCACGATTATTCCCTTTAGTCTCAGGCATGTCGTAATTCCAGCGCATATAGACACAATTCTTTGGAAACATGTCCACATACTTGTTCAGATTTGGTTCATTCACTGTCCATATACTATCCACCTGGGCTTCCGATAGATTTCTATTATAAATAGACGCATAAACGCCTGCATTTTTCAACGGCATATCATCCCAAAAAATCGGCGTTAAGCCTTTTTGGTCTGCATACTCGCTTACTCTATTCAACCAGATCAACTGCAACTCTAAGGCTGACTTACCACTTCCTCTTCCTGTAGTATGAACTTCGTCTCCACCCACATGCAGGTACTGGGCATAGGGAAAAGCCGCAAGTGCATCAGAGTACAAATCAAATTGAACCTCATAGGTTCGCTCATCAAGAGGATTGAATGCCCAATCGCTTTCTGGATCATCACGTAAATCCTTGTATTCTTCATGCTTCAGAATAAAGGAAGCATGACCTAAACCTTGCACCAAGGGTGAAATCCTAATATTCCTCGCCATGGCATACTCACTAAGCTTTTTCCATTCTTCAATAGTCCAAGCATCTGAAGAACCAACTTTGGGTTGCTTTTCGAAAGCAAGTTTATCTTCTATTTCCAGGATAATTCCATTGATTTTAATCTCTGCTAAGCGATCCATCAGCTGATAATAATATTCCTTTTTTTCAAGGTGATGCTTGACATCGAGCTGCAACGCGCGATACTTTAGTGCTGGCTCATCCTTTATAGAAATCAGTGGCAAGGCTGCATCCTGATCCAGAGCGTCTTGTACGAGCTGACCAAGTGTAATCACACCATACCAAAGTCCCTCCTTGGAGGCAGCTTTGATAGTGATTTGATCGTTGGCAATATCAAGCGTGTATGCTTCAGGCTTCAAATCAGAATCAGATTCCAGGACACAGGTAACTGACTCATTTCCTGTTTCCTCAATTGATTTCCCATCTATAAAATCGGATTTTGCTTGTTTAACAAAATCCTCAATTTCTAAAGCAGAAAGATCAGACATGCCAGAAATCTCAACCATAGAAGGACTGGGCAAAATCCTGAAGTCGCCTTCTTTCATGGGTGCGGACTTGCATGAAGCCAGAATCAATAAGATTAGCAGCAGATTGAACGTTGAGAATAAGCGCATGTCGAGGGGTTTATTTGGGTTACATAATGATGAATTGGCTAAAATACCAAATATTCAAAGCTAGTAGAACCACTTAACAAACAATTATAAAGCTATTATAGCTTCACGCTTTAATATTCCTTTTTTTTCCCTAATTTTTAGGTTGAAGGCTCGAAACACTGTTTCATGCTCTTTTTTAAACCCAACCTAACCCAAAATGCTCACATTATTGATCATCCTTTTTGCCTTGGCCTTGATTCTTGTGGCCATCGTCAAATTCGACATCCATCCTTTTCTCGCTCTCTTCTGCGGTGCAATTCTATACGGTCTTTTATCCGGAATGCCTGGAGAATTGATTTTACAATCCATTTCCGAAGGCTTTGGAGGAGTGCTGGGAAGTATAGGTCTATTGATATTACTCGGGGTGATGATGGGTACTTTTTTGGAGAAAACAGGCGGAGCCATCGTGATTGCAGAGAAAATCCTGTCTTGGATCGGAGAAAAATCAGTTACACTCGCTATGATGATTTCGGGGTATATACTCTCTATTCCAGTTTTCGGAGACAGTACCTTTATTATGATGAATCCGATCAGTAAATCGCTTTCACTGAAAAGTAAAGTTCCCTATGCCGCCACCACTATAGCTTTGGCTTTGGGAGCTACCGCTTCGCACTCACTTGTACCTCCAACTCCAGGACCAATTGCTACAGCGGGAATCTATGAAGCTGATCTTGGGATGATCATATTCTATGGACTAATCGTGAGTTTGATAGCCTTGATCCCCAGCTATATTTTTGTCAAAAAGGTAGCCTATAAAATCCCACTTCAGCCAACGTTCGCTGTTGAAAATGTAGAAATCGAAAAGAAACAAAGACCATCTGCCTTCGCTTCGTTTTTACCGATTATTGTTCCCCTGATTTTGATCATTATTGCATCTATCGCAAAATATCCCACCAAACCTTTTGGAGAAGGTACTTTTTACACCTTTATCCAATTTGTGGGAAGCCCTGTAATCGCCTTACTTTTAGGCTCATTCCTAGCTTTTAGTTTACCAAAGAAATTCGATGCCAAATTACTTTCTTCTTCTGGATGGATCGGTGAAGCGATTTTGATTGCAGCTCCTGTGATATTGATTACCGGTGCTGGAGGAGTGTTTGGGAAAATGCTGCAAAACTCTGGAATTGGTGATCTGGTAAGCAGCAGCATGAGTGGCGCAAGCTGGGGGATTTTTCTTCCTTTTCTGATTGCTTTTGCATTGAAAACTGCACAAGGTTCATCAACGGTAGCAATGATTACTACCGCATCCATTATTGCTCCTTTACTGGGCAGTCTTGGCTTGGATTCTGAAACCATGCGCGTATTCGCTGTCTTGGCTACAGGCGCTGGAGCCATGGCAATCTCACACGCCAACGACAGCTTCTTCTGGGCGGTAACTCAACTCTCTGGCTTATCCATCAAACAAGGCAATCAAACACACAGTCTAGGCACACTGATTATGTCGGTGACGGCTATAAGTGTGATTTATTTGATCACCTTAATAGTCGCATAATGGCTTGCTGATAAGAAAAATAAGTTGTCAGAATTACTAATCTTTATGAAAACTCTTATTCTTCTCATTTGCTCAGTATTACTTGCGATCAGCCTTCAGGCCCAAATCCTTAAAAAACCAATCCCAGATAAACTGGTCGTTCTGACTTTTGATGATGCGCCGGCAAGTCAGTATTCAGTAATAGCTCCATTGCTCCAAGAATTCGGGTTTGGAGGGACTTTCTTTGTATGCGAGTTTCAGCCCAACTATGCTGACAGCAGCTTATATATGAACTGGCGACAAATACAAGCCTTGGACGTAATGGGCTTTGAAATCGCAAACCATACACATACCCATGCCAATGTCAGCAAATTAACCCAAGAACAGTTTAACGAACAGCTATCCTATATAGAGGGGAAATGCGATTCCTTCGGAATTGAAAAACCCACTAATTTTGCCTATCCAGGTTATGGATTGAATGCTCAGGCTTTAAAATTTTTACAGGAAAAAGAATATGTCTTTGCACGTGCAGGGGGGAGTAGAGCTTATGATCCTTTAAAAGATCATCCCTATTTGATCCCAAGTTGGGCGACGGATGCCGAGAATAAAGCTGAAATCATGAAAGCCTTTGATCAGGCTAAAGAAGGGAAAATTGTAGTTTTGACTATCCATGGTGTGCCGGATATAGAACATCCTTGGGTAAGCACCCCTCCAGAACTTTTCAGGGAATACTTAGAATACCTTGATGAAAATGATTTCACTGTCATTTCTATGAAAGATTTGGAAAATTATATTGATGTAGAATCCGCGAAAAAATCTATAATTCCGGATTTTTCTAGAAAGCTCAGCAATTAAAAAAGGTGATCCGTTTCCAGATCACCTCTCCTCTTTATTCCTAGAAATTATAATCAAGCAAGATCGTAGCGATCAAGCATCATTACTTTATTCCAAGCTGCGACAAAGTCTTTCAGGAATTTCTCCTTAGAGTCAGCACAAGCATAAACTTCTGACAAAGCACGAAGTTCTGAGTTAGATCCGAAGATCAAATCAGCACGGGTTCCAGTCCATTTCACTGCACCAGTCTTGCGATCGGAACCAATAAATGCATGCTGTCCACTATCTGCAGCCTTCCAAGTAGTCCCCATATCCAAGACATTTACAAAGAAATCATTGGTTAAAGCTCCTGGAGTTGCTGTGAATACACCATGCTTAGAATTATCATAATTCGTATCCAAAACTCTCATACCTCCCACAAGTACAGTCATTTCAGGTGGAGTGAGCTTAAGAAGTTGAGCCCGATCTACAAGCATTTCCTCTGCTGAAGCTTTGTGCTTAGGTCGGTAGAAATTACGGAAACCATCAGCTGCTGGCTCCATAGCAGCAAAAGACGCCACATCAGTTTGTGCCTGGGAAGCATCAGCCCGGCCAGGGGTAAAAGGAACAATTATCTCATGACCGGCATTTCTTGCTGCCTGCTCTACTCCTGCACATCCAGCAAGCACAATCACATCAGCAAGAGAAATTTGTTTCCCACCAAGTTGAGCAGCATTGAATTCCTGTTTAATATTTTCTAGTTTATCAATCACACTTCCGAGCTGAGAAGGATTATTTACTTCCCAATATTTCTGCGGAGAAAGTTTGATTCTTGCTCCATTGGCACCGCCTCGCATATCTGATCCACGAAAAGTGGAAGCTGAAGCCCAAGCAGTAGAAACCAATTCAGAAACTGAAAGGCCTGATGCCAACACAGTTGACTTCAAGGAAGCTACATCTAAATCGTTTACTAATTCATGATTGACTGCAGGAATAGGATCTTGCCAGATCAGCTCCTCGGTAGGAACTTCTGGACCCAAGTATCGATCAACTGGACCCATATCTCTATGAGTCAATTTGTACCATGCTCTTGAGAAGGCATCTGCAAACTCTTCCGGATTCTCGAAGAATCGTCTGGAAATCTTCGCATATGCTGGATCTTCTTTCAAAGCCAAATCAGTCGTCAACATGGACGGGGCATGCCGCTTAGACGGATCATGTGCATCGGGTACGGTACCTGCACCGGCACCACCTTTTGGTGTCCACTGATGCGCTCCGCCTGGGCTTTTGGTGAGCTCCCATTCAAATCCAAATAGATTCTCAAAAAAACCATTACTCCATTTAGTAGGTGTAGAAGTCCATGTAACCTCCAGACCTGAAGTAATTGTATCTCCAGCATTTCCTCTACCATAAGTATTTTTCCAACCCAGACTCATTTCTTCTATGGGTGAACCTGCAGGTTCATGACTTACGTACTCACCCGGATCTGCTGCTCCGTGAGTTTTGCCAAAGGTGTGACCTCCCGCAATTAATGCGACAGTCTCCTCGTCATTCATTGCCATTCGGCCAAACGTCTCACGAATATCATGTGCTGCCCCAATCGGGTCAGGCTGTCCTTTAGGACCTTCAGGGTTCACATAGATCAGACCCATATGGGATGCTCCCAATGGATTCTCCAATTCGCGATCTCCGCTATATCTTTCCTCATCTCCTAGCCATTCCCCTTCAGAACCCCAGTAAATATCCTCTTCTGGTTCCCAGATATCTTCACGTCCGCCACCGAACCCAAAAGTTTCCAATCCCATAGTTTCCAGAGAAACATTACCTGCAAGAATCAATAAATCAGCCCAAGAAAGCTTTCTTCCGTACTTCTGTTTAATTGGCCAAAGCAGCAAGCGAGCTTTGTCAAGGTTTGCGTTATCAGGCCAGCTGTTTAATGGAGCAAATCGCTGTGATCCTGATCCTCCACCGCCACGACCATCGGCAATTCTATAGGTCCCGGCACTGTGCCAAGCCATTCTGATAAAAAATGGGCCGTAATGCCCAAAATCTGCAGGCCACCAGTCTTGGGAATCTGTCATCAGATCAGCTAGATCCTTCTTCACAGCCGCTAAATCCAAAGACTTGAATTCTTCGGCATAGTTGAAATCCTTATCCATTGGATCAGACTTCGAAGAATGCTGACGAAGTATATTCAAATTCAATTGGTTTGGCCACCAATCGCGATTTCTGGTTCCTCCACCTGCAGTCTTTTGAACGGATCCGCTGGTGAAAGGGCATTTTGCTTCACTGTCATTCACATCCCATACTGTGTCTTCTGATGATGAATGATGTGGGTTATTGTGTTTATCCATAATTAAAGAGTGTTTTACTTTTTGTACTTCTAATAGCTAATGTATGAAAATATATTTCTATGTAATTATTACTCCGATTGATAAAAACTATGACTGTTTTACTCATGCGATTGAGCTTGTCAGTTAATTTGAATCGGATCTGCTTTAAATTATCAAATAAAACCGAAATATTCCAGTATGAAATTCCCTCGTGTAGTAACCCTAGCTACAATTTGCTCATTTCCTTGAGTTTTGAAGAAAAGGTGGTATTTTGAATTTGTTAAATCATTGATAACCGGCATATCCAATAGTAAAACTCTTTTTCTATTCTCATCACACTTATCAAAATAATCCTTCCATGGTCACACTTCTCATTATTCTTGGTATAGCACTTTTAATCGGCTTTATTCTCGTAAGTATTTTCAACCGATTTGTAAAAAACAAAAACACTGTCAAGGACGGTTGGAGCAATATAGATGTAGCCCTTAAAAGACGGTACGATCTCATTCCCAATTTGGTAGAAACTGTAAAAGGCTATGCAAGCCATGAAAAAGAAACTTTGGAAGCCGTGATCCAAGCTAGAAACGCAGCGATGGCTGTACCTTCTGGTGATATCAATAAGCAAATCCAGGCAGAAAATCAGCTTCAAAAAACACTTCGAAGCATTTTCGCACTAAGTGAGGCTTATCCTGATCTAAAGGCAAACACCAATTTCTTACAACTTCAGGACAAACTAAATGAAATTGAAGAAAACCTAGAGCGGGCTAGACGCTATTACAATGGCACTGTCAGAGAAAATAACACCTATGGTGAGAGTTTCCCAGGAGTATTATTTGCAGGAATGTTCAATTACCAGCATTTTGACTATTTCGAAGCAGAGCCAGAAAGCCGGGAAAATGTAAAAGTGAGTTTTTCCTGATTGTAGACCAATAGCCTCAAAACATTAACAGTGTTTTGCAGTGATCAGCCTTATTATGAAAAAATTCTTATTTTTTATCTACTTAGTTTTTGCGCAAAATCAAATCTTTGCCCAAGATTTCAGCGTCACTTCCTATTCAGTGGATATTACAATTCACCAAGCCGGTTATTTTGATGTTGTTGAGAAATACGATCTCAATTTTGAAGTTCCGAAACATGGGATTTTTCGGAATATTCAGACTTCCTATGATTTGTTGACCGAAAATGGTGAAGAAGAAACAATTAAAATCAAACTAAGCGACATTGAAGTTCCCGGCTACAAGTTTGATGCTCCATCAGCTTTGGGACAAAAAATGTCCGATAATCTACAAATCAAAATCGGTGATGCAGATGTGACCCTTGAAGGCCCTCAACACTATGAAATCCGATATAGAGTAGAGAATGCATTCCTGCATGAGAAGGAAGCAATACAATTCTATTGGAACATCAAACCGAGCGATTGGATTGCGCCATTTTATAAGATTGAGTTTAGTATTCATTTACCTGATGGAATAACCCTAGATGAGGGAAATTATTTTCTCTATTCAGGTAGTATAGGCTCTAACGTCCCCACTTCAGATTTTCAAACTACTTATTCTGAGGGAATCTATTCAGGGAAAAGCAACCATGATTTGATTTCATCTGGTGGGGAAGCGGTTACAGTTCTATTGAAATTACCTTTGGGAAGTATCAAAGAAATCAAACCGTTTTGGCCCTTTTGGACTGATTACGGTTGGATAATCATCCTGTCGTTGGTATTCATTGGATTTTATGCTATCTGGAAAAAGCACGGCAAAGATGATCATGCAACCACCACAACCAGTTATTACCCACCCAAAGGAATGGATCCTGCGATGGTGGGCTACCTGATTGATGATTCCGGTGATACGGCAGATTTGATCTCACTCATTCCATTTTGGGCTTCACAAGGTCATTTGACAATAGAGGAAATCGACAAAAAAGGTTGGTTTGCTAAGGATGATACTAAACTTCACAAACTGAAAGAGCTTGATTCAAATATTCCTTTATATCAGCATCAACTTTTCAATGGGTTATTTGGCCGTGGATCAGAAGTTATGGTGAGCAGTCTAAAAGACAAGTTTTACACTACGATGATTAAAGCAAAAGGGACGCTCAAAGATTCATCACAAATTTATTATGTGAACAAATCTCGAAGGATTAAGAATTTCACAATTGCTGGGCTAGTAATTCTGTTTCTTATTCTCGCTCCATCATTTCTGTTTTTTTGGGGAATCTTTGCTGCTCTCATTGCGATTTTCTCTTGCATATTCTTGGTTATCATGAGTCAATTTCTGATCAAAAAAAACAAAGAGGGAACTGCGATTTTATCCGAGTTGAAAGGCTTCAAACAATTCATCAAAGTAGCTGAGGAAAACAAGCTGAAAATGCTTCTGAAAGAAGATCCTACCTACTTCGAATCGACAATGAGCTATGCCTTGGCATTTGGAATGTTTGACAAATGGGCGAAAAAATTCGATGCGCTGAATATAGAGCCACCCACTTGGTATTATTCTTCTACAGGCAGAATGATGTCCATGAATCATTTCTCCAAATCCTTCAATAACTCCATCAAGTCAACCCAATCAACCATGGTTAGTTCTCCATCAAGCTCTGGAAGCTCAGGTGGTGGAGGGTCATCAGGAGGCGGATTTGGTGGCGGAGGAGGAGGAAGCTGGTAGTTAAAGTTTAAAAGCGGGATGGGTCGTTGGTTTTTACCGGCAACTCTGGTTTTGCAAGTTCTACCCCTCGATCTATTTTATCGCAAATTCATTTAGAATCAATAAGAAATTTCAGTCATAATGAACCGAGAACTACTCAACAGTAATTTTTTCCCTAAAGATCTTATGCTTAAACTCTTCAGTGATATATCTGACTCAGATGTGGAAACGAAGATCAGTCTGATTAATGATCACATAGATGAAGTTGGGGATTCATACGATGAAGACGTTCTTAAGATTCAACAGCACAACCTAATCGCTTTTTGCTACTGGATGGCAGAACAATATCCTCAAGCAATTAAGCATTACGAAAAAGTAATGGAAATTTTGAAGCCAGAAGATTCTCCTCAAATATATTTTCTTGCACTTAATTTATTGATCAGAGGCAACAGACTTCTTTCACACTATGAAGAAGCTGAAAAATGGATTACTCTTGCATTTGATGATACAGATATATTAAATGCTTTTGAAAACTTAATCAACCTAAATGATTATGCTGATTTAATCAGTGAAACCGGACAAGGTTTTAAGAAGAATTATATTCCCCTAATCCAATCAATTATTAATGAACTTGGATTTCCTGAGAAATTGGAAGATCCTGTAACAACCATTCGGTCTATGAATAAAACTCAAAAATTCTGGGCAAGAAAACTTGGCGAAATAGAAATAGGATCAGTAAGACCTGATTTGAGTGTTACTATAAAAGGATATGAGAACTACATTGAATCATGTGAAATTGATTGGTATAGAAATTATGCGAAGAATGCTGTGGAGCGGATAAAACAAAAACAAAATGATTCTCTCGGATTGAGCTAGATTTCCATGTTCACCTGACCTTAGAAAATACTTTCATGAAAAACAGTGTATTTATAGCCACCAGTCTGGATGGTTTCATAGCCGGAAAAAACGATGAACTAGACTGGCTATCGACCTTTCCGGAAATTGATCATATCGTTACAGGATTTAATGAGTTCACCTCCCGCATCGATGCTTTGCTGATGGGAAGAAATACCTTTGAGGTGGTAGAGGGTTTTGAAGGAGAGTGGTTTTACAAGAAGCCGGTTTTTGTCTGGAGCAATACCCTGACAGAGATTCCGGAGAAACTACAGGAAAAGGCATTTATAGTCAAAGGAAGCATCCCTGAAGTACTTTCCGAAATTCATGGGAAAGGTTTTCATAACCTTTACATCGATGGAGGCAAAACTATTCAGAGCTTTCTAAAAGAAGACCTAATTGACGAAATGATCATTACTACAATCCCCGTGTTATTGGGATCAGGCATTCCAATGTTTGGTGAGTTGCCAAAGCAACTGGTATTTGAATGCATCAAATCAACCCGGTTTTTAGACAAAGTCGTCCAAAATCATTTCGTCAGAGTTAGATAATTATTACCTCGCCGTCCAGCCTCCATCTACTGTTAGCATGGAGCCTACCATATACGTGCCTGCATCCGAAGCCAGGTAAATCGCTGCTCCTTGGATTTCTTCCAACCTACCCCATCTTCCAAGAGCTGTAGCACCTACCACAAACTTCTTCCCTTCCTCAGTATCTGCAATCGGCAAGTTCATTTCCGTCAGAAATGGTCCAGGACATATAGCATTGACAGTAATATTGAATGGTGCAAACTCCAACCCCAGTGCCCGGGTCATCTGCACAACGGCACCCTTGCTGGATGCGTAAGGTGTTCTATTCGATAGCCCTACCAAACCCAAGGTGCTCGCTAGATTGATAATGCTCCCTTTACCTACTTCCTTCATGTAAGGAGTCACAGCTTTACAACATAGCCAAGTTCCAGTCACATTGATATCCATCACTTTGCTAAATTCCTCCAGCTGCAATTCATCGATTGCCCCTCGAATATTAATCCCTGCGCTGTTGATCAGCACATCTATTTTTCCGAAAGCATCAAAAGCTGCTTTTGCCATGGCTTCTGTCTGCTCTCTATTCACTACATCTGCTTCGAAAGCAATTGCTTTAACTCCATAGAGCTCAGTGATTCTGTTGGCTGATTCTTCACATTCATTCAGATTTCTGCTGACCAGCATCACATTCGCACCCGCTGAGGCAAGTCCTTCTGCCATCGCTAAGCCAAGTCCTTTGGATCCTCCTGTGATGATTGCTGCTTTTCCACTTAAGTCAAAAAGTTTGATTCCTGGTAATTTTTCAGACATGATTAATCATGGGTTAAAGGTCAATAAATAAAATTTCAATCATTATAATCCAAGAGTGCTTTGACTGTATTTCAGGCAGTCTAGAACATTCTGTTCTTCAAAGGCAAGTTGTTGTTCAGCAGATAGTCCTTTGACTGTAGGTAGGTTTCCTTTAAATATATTTTCTGCAATAAAGCGCTCCATTCTATAAACATCCAAGCCTGATAAGTGCTCAAAAGTCTCCCAATAACTCTCCTTCATACAAGGAATTTGGAGTGGGTCCCTTGTGATCATTTCAAGACTGAAATTGATCTCAGGGTTGGATTTCTTACACATTTCAATCCCAGCTTTCAAGTCTACAATTCCTTCTCCTAATGGTACTTCGGAGAGCAAAAAGCCATCTTCATAATAGCTCACCCCCATATCCTTGACATGGGTAGAAAAAGCATAAGGAGCCAATGTCTCGATGACTTCCATTGGATTTTCCAGAAAGGAGATGTTATTCCCAAAATCAAGCGTAACTCCCACCCATTCGCTGCCTAATTGTCTAATTATATACTCAAGTTCCTTGGCACTCCAATCTTTATGGTTTTCAACTGCCAGCTTCATTTTATGCTTTCGCACGATGGGTTCAGCCAATTCTATGGACTTTAGGGCATTTTGCTTGAAAGTCTTAAACTCCTCAAGAGTTTGGAAATTCACATATCTCCTACCGCTCAAGCAGGCCGTCCTCAAGACAGAAGCTCCTGCTTCTTTTGCAGCCAGGACCTCCGTTTCAAATCTCGCAACATCATCCTCAGTCTTTGGTAGCCCAATACTTCCTTCTAAGTATAAGTCCAGCTTTTCTCTCTGGTCACGTACTTTCTTTGCAAAATCCGTAGCCCAACCATTCACGACTGTCTGTACACCTCCCGCACCTATTTCTTTACAATGCTCCATCAGATCAATCGCATCGGCAAATCCAGGATACTTTTGACTGCCTTCTTTGGAATGCCACCTAGCTCCATAAGAATGGATAACAATTCCCATTGGGATCCCTAACAAGTTTTTGGGGAAAGTGGGGAGCGGAAAGCTCATAGCCATTGCTCCCAGACTTGCAGTTTTCAAGAAACTCCTTCTGTCAGCATTGGAACCGGTAAGATTAGATTTGAGGTTCTTCATAAGTTAGGGATTTACCGTTTCCTCGGGAGGCAAAGATTCTATATACTCATTAAGCTCAGCCGCTTTCCATGGATACACTCTTCCCTGAGTTGTTAGGCGAGTTTTGCTGACTGCTCTGCCTGAAATTATCGGAGCTTGATTACCCCATTCATTTCTAATGTAAGTCAAAATTGCTGCAATACTTCCATCATCCATAGTAGAATGGGCAGGCATCACAGGAAGAATATCAGGCGCATCATAAGTCTTTCCTGCTACATCAATTGGTCCTTCCAAACCATGCAATAAAATCATCGTCAATCGTTGCTCATCACCCAACACCCACTCAGAACCAGCCAAAGGCGGTCCCATTCTGGTAGCTCCTGCTCCATCTGAACCATGACATCCTGCACAAGTAACGAGGAATTTCTGTCTGCCTTGGGCAAATTGCTTCATTCCGCTCTCATCCAGCTGACTTTCTGAAACCGCAACTTCAAGTGGTACAAACCCTGGCCAGGTGAAAATTCCTTTCAGCATAGCTAAGCGACTTTCATCAATTGGTAAATCTGTTCGCATGAAAAGTGAAGGTTCAGATTTCAACGCTATTAGCTCCTTTTCCTTTAAGTTTGCAGCCTGAATGGACATGCCCGAGATCAGAATATTTTCCTTCCACCCAAGCTCTTTAGCGTCCGCCATCGTCAAAAGCCCCATAACTTCATAAGGCTTCCCATTTTTCAGCACAGCTGAAGCCAGCGTTTCAAGAAATATTTCTTTAGACTGATCCTGAATTTCCCAATCTGAAGAAGCCCATAGTTTTTGCAAGAAGTCATATTCTCTCCCACCCAAACTACTCATCATCGCGTCCCGCATCAAAGGATCATCTCCATACTTTTTGAAAATAACAGAAAGCACATTTTCATCCCCATCCGCAGAAAGTACATAGCTACTCAAGGCCAATTGAAGTGCTTCTGTCTGTGTGGCAGAAAGTGCAGCATCATCCATAGCTTGAGAAAGCTTGGCTTGAGTAGCTGACGATGCAAGTGCAAAAGGCTCTAACACCCTAAGTGCTGTATTTTGAATCAAACCAGAAGATGTTTGGAAGGTCGATAAAAGAAAATCCTCTGAAAGCAATCCCAAACCTTCCAAAGTCCAAAGTGCATGGTATCGCCCCATTTCAGTAGAATTTGAATTAGAAACTAGGTCCATCAAACCATCTTTCACTCCTTTATCATTTCGCTCTACCAATAGTCGCTGCGCCATATCCCGGTACCAGCCATCTTTATCGGAAAGAAATCCGATCAACTCTTCATTACTGGCTTGCGAAAGTTTCGGCATTGCTCTGGTATTCTTTCCCTCAGGAACAATCCTCCAAATTCTCCCTAAATGCACCGGGGCCAATAACCCTCGTCCCACAGTTTGCTCGGTCAAATAGGGAGTCAAATACTCTCCATGCTGGATTAATCCCCTATACATATCAGCGATATATAATGCCCCATCTGGTCCGGCTGCAAAAGCCGATGGTCTGAAACGCTCATCTGTGGACGCTAAAAATTCCTGACCTGGATGAGGATCTTTCCCCACTATGATATTCCCCTGCTGAGATATCACATTCCGCTTCACGAGGTTTCCTGCAGGTTCGGCCACAAAAGCGTTTCCATGATATTCCTCTGGGAAAAGTGTACTTCTATAAATAAAAGGAGAACAAGCGGCCGTGAATTCCATCAATCTCTGATCTTTATTTAGCACTCCAGGAATGTATCCCCGATTTACGGCTGGTGTTGAGCGAATCGGAAAAACACTTCGCTCTAATGTCACTCCATGATCTATACCAGTGGAGTAGCTATGGTTTGGATTTCTGGAAAGATAGTTTGGCGGAACCAAATCGGCATGTAGCTGCGACCAGTTATAGTTGTAAAACAAACGCCCTTGATCATCTTGACTAATTCCCCACTGACCACGGAATTCTGTGATATCTCTTATCCAATTACCATCTTGATATTTATACCTAAGTCTGGATTTTGCATTATAATACCAATTGTCAACATTCCTCAACAGTCCATTATCTGAATGCTCGGGATTTCTTGAATAAGCATAAGTAGAATCCAACAATTCTTTAGTGTCAGCTTTTAGATCGCCATCTAAATCTTGGGTAATCCACAGTGAGCTGTTTTCTGCTACAAGGACTCCATCGGCAAAGAAACCAATCGCTCTGGGCATTATCAAGCTATCTAGGTAAATGGTGCTTTTATCCATTTCACCATCACCATCCAAGTCTTCCAAAACTGATATCCTCCCAATGGGTTTATCTTCTTCAGATCCTGTGGAATCTGTCATAAATCCCCGCATCTCTATCACCCAAAGTCTGGCATCTTCATCAAAGGTGATAAAGACAGGGTCCTGAACCATGGGTTCTGAGGCTACCAACTGAATTTTGAATCCAGCTTCTAACTGGAAAGTTTCTATCTCTTCCATAGCCGTTCTAGCCGGTGAGGGATTCGATGAATTTTCACCAATCGAATTAGAACAAGAAGAAATTACAATTACTACTAAAAAATAAAGGACTATACGGGTAATCGACATACTACAATCAGGTATTTTGGGTATTGGTAGGTTGAAAGCATTGAGGAAAGTCAATAATTCCAGACTATCCCTAAAGGTGCCCCACAATTTGATACATATTCGGCTGATACACAAGCCAGATTTCAACAAAATGAGGAATTCACCTCCTTTCAAATCCACTGCATAATCTCCTATTATCGCTATCTTTTGCTAATTCTGCAAAAACCGTCAATTATGTTTAAAAATGCTTTATTTCTTGCTTTACTGATTCTTTTCTCCTTTTACGTAATCAAAAAAGAGGTACTGGAAGTTGCTGAACCCAGCTCTATCACACTTATCAAATCCGGACTTTCTTGGAATGGTGACTCCTTACCGCATTACCCCACATCCAAACCGGAGATTTCCATTCTCAAAATCATAATTCCAGCACATTCTGAGCTTCCATTGCATTTTCATCCTGTGATTAATGCAGGAGTGCTTACCAAAGGCGAACTTTTTGTGATCGACGAGGATGGAAATGAGCTCACACTAAGAGCCGGAGATCCTATCATAGAAGTAGTGAATAAAAAGCATTTGGGTAGAAATATGGGTAATGAGGATGCCGAGATTATTGTATTCTACGCCGGAACACACGGTATGAAGATTACCGAAAAAGTACAATAGTAATTCCCAAACCTTAACTTTGCCGAAAATACCCGCACATGAACTTTTCTGAATTAGGACTATCTAAGCAAATACTTGATGCTATCGCAAAGGCAAACTATGATAGCCCATACCCAATCCAAATAGAGGCCATCCCAGCAATTCTCCAAAAGAAAGATGTGCTCGGTATTGCTCCCACCGGCTCAGGAAAGACTGCTTCATATATCTTACCTATTCTTCAGAGGCTACAGGAAAAAGACCTGAATAAAGGACGCATGATTCCAGTTTTGGTACTTGTCCCCACTCGGGAATTAGCCAGCCAAGTCGCTGAGGTGACAGAGAATTTTGCCCGGTTTCTGAATAGGCCTGTAAAAGCCTTGGCTGTTTTTGGAGGGGTTTCTATCAATCCGCAGATGATGAAAATCTACGGAACAGATATATTGGTTGCGACACCTGGAAGATTATTGGATTTGCTATCCAAGAACTCCCTTAACTTAAATCAAGTGGAAGTTCTGGTGCTAGATGAAGCAGACAAAGTTCTGAATATGGGTTTCAAGGAGGAAGTGGATCGAATTCTGGAAAAACTTCCTAAGAATCGTCAAAACATTTTGTTCTCTGCTACTAGCGAAGAGTCTGTAGAAGGCTTGATTGATGAAATGCTTCATGAGCCAGTTAGGATCTCAGCCGAACCGGATACTATTTCTCCTGATCTTATTGAGCAATATGCTTATCGTGTACCCATGGAGCAGAAGGGACCTTTCCTTCGATATTTAATTAATTCAGGTGATTGGTCACAGATTCTGGTTTTTGCTTCATCGATCAGAGCAGCAAATAATATCGTCACAAAGCTCAACAAAAACGGAATTGATGCATTGGCATTTCATGGAGACAAAAGTCAAGGTGCCCGTACAGAGGCGTTACATAGATTCAAATCCGGTAAAACTAGAATTCTTGTTGCCACCGATTTGGCGGCCAGAGGGATTGATATCAAATTCTTGCCATTGGTCATTAATTATGAATTGCCTCGCTCACCAAAAGATTATGTACATAGAATAGGCCGGACTGGACGTGCAGGAGCTACTGGGGAAGCAATTTCTTTAGTCGCTGAAGAAGAACTGCACCACTTCAAAATCATCCAAAAGAAGATGAAAAAACATGTGCAGCTGAGAAGTATAGATGAGATTGAGTTTTAAATCATTTGGATAAAATCCTGGTAACTTTCAAAATCCATTCTTTGGTAATTATGCAATGATTCAAAAGCTTAGGATTATAAAATTACTTTTTTAAATAAATAATTAGGCTATTAATGATTCTTCAACCTATTGGAATTACACCGAAGTAATTCACAAAAAAATAACCCGATATTTACGAACTCATTAACATTTCAGCCTGTTTAACCGAGATAGCTGATGGCTAAAATTTTGAGATTAAATAGTTTTTAGGGTGGAGAAGAAATACAGCAAAAAGGAATACTTTAAGATTGTTTTAGTACTGGGTGCCTTGTGTACAATCAGTCCTTTTTCTATTGATATGTACCTTCCAGGTTTTCCAGAGATGGCAAGAGATCTGAACACCCCTATTTCCAACATTCAGCTATCGCTTACTGCCTATCTAGTCGGAATCGCCATTGGTCAGTTATTTTATGGACCACTGCTGGATAAGTATGGTAGGAAGAAACCGCTGTATGCAGGTTTAGCCATTTATATCTTGGCATCAATAGGCTGTGCTATGTCGCAGTCTGTCGAAAACCTGATTTTCATGCGTTTTCTTCAGGCAGTTGGTGGATGTGCTGGAATGGTATCAGCTCAAGCTATTGTTCGTGATATTTTCCCTGTGAAAAAAATTGCCCAAGCTATGTCTTTGCTTGTATTGGTGATCGCGGTTTCCCCGATGATCGCACCAACCTTGGGCGGCTTTGTGACAGCTGCATATGATTGGCATTGGGTTTTTATCATATTGGCTGCTCTGACAGCCATTATTTGGATTGCAACAGTTGTAGTTCTTCCAGCTGGAGCACTTCCTGATAGGGAGGTTTCGCTGAAACCCAAGCAAGTATGGAAAAACTACCTCAAAGTACTTGAGAATCGCCAGTTTTTGGTTTACATGCTCGCAGGAGGAATTGCCGGGGCAGCGCCTTTTGCCTACATCGCTAGCTCGGCAGATGTATTCATGAATTTGTATGGTCTGAGTGAGCATCAGTTTGGTTGGATTTTCGCCATCCTGGCATTTGCAATGATAGGTTCTACTCAACTAAATCATCTTTTGCTCCGCAAATACACAAGCCAGCAGATCATTAATTTCTCTCTCCACTACCAAGTTACCGTCGGTTTGATATTGGTGACAGGAGTCTATTTCGGTTGGTTCAATGTGTACATGCTGATTGGGCTGATGTTTATATTTCTTACAGCCCACGGTCTCAACGGGCCAAATACCACGGCGCTTTCCATGGCTCCATTTTCTAAAAATGCGGGCTCCGCTTCAGCTATGCTAGGCAGCATGAGGATGGCAATCGGAGGTCTCGTAACAGCTATTGTTAGTTTGTTTCATGCCAGCTCAGCATTCCCAATGGTACTCGGAATGGCAATCTGCGCATTTGGAGGATTCGTTGTTCTAAAAACGGATCAGTCTATGCCAGGAACGATCAGCCGGCAACGGAACAAAGAAGTATTTGCTTCTTAAAACCTATAAAATATAAAGCTGGGATTCCTTAAGAATTCCGGCTTTATATTTATGCTAATCAGTTATTGCCTTAATCAAATCAGGATACAATTGACTTCCGGAGTTTCGGTCAACTAGTGCAAAACCATAATCTCCACCATATCCATTATCCCAATAAAACGGTACTAGTCCATGCTCTTTGGCACTAGTGGTGATGTATCTTAAGTAGTCTTCGCGGTAGCTATCATTGCCCTCAGCCTTTTTGTCGACTGCTCCATATTCGCCTAATATGACTGCAACTCCATGGTCTTTGAATTTGGTTTTCATCTTTTGAAACTGCCCATCTGCATGGGATTCGCCTCCCCATGAAGCTGTCTTTGAAGGATCAGTAGCGTCCTTTCCCCACTGCGTAATGACTTCATCCTCTCGTAGAGCAAATTCATAAGGATCATAATAATGAACCTCCACCATCAATCTATCCTCAATGCTATCATCAGGCATTTCAAAAAAGTTAACTCCATGATCTATATTGGTATTAAATGATTGCACCACTAAATTTCTATAGGTATTTCTTCCCCCTGTTGATCGAACCGCATCTACAAAAGTCTGATTGAATGAATTTTGGACCTGATAATATTCCGGCTTCGGAGTACCGTAATCACCGTCTACCATCACTTCATTTGTTCCCGCAAATAATAAGTGATCATCGTAATCCCGAAAATTTAAGGCAATCTGTATCCACATTTTCTCCAGTCTATCATTTACATAATCTTGCTGCGAAAAAGTTGGCTGCATCCATCCTTCATCCCAGTGAATATTCATCACTGCATACATGTCATTGTCTATGACATAATCCACCACTTCATTGACTCTTGCCATCCAGGCAGCATCGATTTCGTAAGTGGTTTCATCAGAAAACTTACTCCATGCCACCGGAATTCGTATGGCATTGAAGCCAGCAGCTTTTACCGCATCGATCAATTCCTTCGTCACCAGAGGATTTCCCCATGCAGTTTCACTACCGATTGCCTCAAGAGAATTACCGAGGTTCCATCCTATCCCCATTTCACTGGCCAAATCCAAACTGGGAATA
The DNA here is from genome assembly GCF_035156405.1 of Algoriphagus aurantiacus. Taxonomy (NCBI): domain Bacteria; kingdom Pseudomonadati; phylum Bacteroidota; class Cytophagia; order Cytophagales; family Cyclobacteriaceae; genus Algoriphagus; species Algoriphagus aurantiacus. The sequence goes on from NZ_JAXRUT010000010.1 coordinate 80,722, forward strand.
TCGCGCATTCCGGTGTTATCAGCAGGAATAAAATAGTCAGGAAATATGGGGACTTTAGCTTCCTGTTTAAGTGTAACTGGCTGAACGATTGTCCCAGCCCTGATATTTAATTTTGTGGTGCGAACCTCCTCCGCGTCATTTGAATCTAGAGTGATGGAAATTTGAGCATTTCCTGAACCTGCCTTGGGAGTAGCCCTTCCCCAAGCAGAATCTATATCAATTGTCCAGCTTTGGTTGCTGGTGATAGTCAAAATTTGTGTCTCCTCATTTGCCCCGAACTCAAGTGAATTGGACGAAACAACTAATTGAAATGGATCTTCATCTTCTCCACAGGAGAAAAAAACCATTGAAACAAAAAACAATAGAACAAGAAATCTAAAAGGGTTATTCATAGGGTTTGTTTTTACAATCCTAAAAGTATCTGATCCGCTCTTCCCAATAGGGGTGTAAATGTTAGAAATAAGGGATTCATTTGTTACATCACCCAAAAAATAACTAAGAATAGGTAGTTTTCAACGTCACCGGACTAAAAAATAATAATCCCTACTTTTGGCTTTCTTCCCAAGTCTATCCATGAGCAACTCAAATCTTGCGGTACGAACAGTCATTTTCAGTATGCTTGGAAATGTAGCTTTGGCTGCAATCAAATTTCTGGCAGGTATCTTTGGCAATTCCTATGCGTTGATCGCTGATGGCATCGAATCGGTAGTTGATGTGTTTGCTTCAGTGCTGGTTCTTTTTGGATTAAAGTATTCCTCCAGACCGGCAGATGAAAACCATCCATATGGACATGGCAAAGCCGAGCCTCTGATAACTTTTTTGGTGGTGGTATTCCTCGTGATTTCTGCAGGCACCATTGCTTGGCAATCCTATCAGCACATCATTACACCACATGGTGCGCCTGAGCCTTTTACATTAATTGTCCTAGCGGGAATTATCCTATGGAAGGAAATCTCTTTTCAGGTCGTCATGAAGCGAAGTGAAAAACTAAAGAGTAGCTCCCTCAAAGCGGAAGCCTGGCATCACCGAAGCGACGCGATCACTTCCATAGCAGCTTTTATAGGAATTGGCATTGCGCTTTTTGGAGGAGAAGGGTTTGAAGTTGCGGATGATTATGCGGCGCTTTTTGCTGTAGTTTTTATCCTTTACAACTGCTACAGAATCTTTCGTCCAGCTTTAGGAGAGGTAATGGATGAGAATAATTACGAGGAATTGACCGCTCAAATCCGCGAGATTTCCTTGACTGTCCCAGGTGTAAAAGGCACCGAAAAGTGCTATATCCGAAAAGCCGGAATGGAATATCATGTGGATCTCCACGCGCTGGTGAATGGGGATTTATCGGTAACTGAGGGGCACAAAATCTCCCATCTACTGAAGGATAAACTCTGCAAAGTAATTCCAGAACTAGGAAATGTACTGATTCATATAGAACCTTGCTAATCCAAACTCAACCCTTTAGATACCAGTGTACATTTGAAAATTTGAGATGGAAATCCTAAAAATTGTAGATACAGAATTGGTTGCTAGTAATAAATTTATCTGATCCTCTTTATGGACTTTGTTTCCATCATTGGCTCAATTCTTTCAAACTTTAGCTAACTTAAAGATGAATCACCTACAAGACTATAAACCCACGCTAGCATGAATATTCTTGAAAACTTGACCTTCCATAATGATCGCCCATCCGTTTGCCCGATCCAGCGGACGGACAAAACGAACTATTTTGCTATTGGGCTGATCCAAAATCAACTCCTAAAAAAGCACACTGCAAATAACCCCTCCTTTCTAACAGTTCTTCAAGGTGAAATAGAATTTTACATTAATGGAGAAATTATACACCTCAAAGAATATGACACATATGATATCCCTGTGATGATAGAGCATGAGGTGAAAGGCTTGAAAGAAAAGAATATTTTCACGATTGTTCAGGAAAAGTAAGACTTAAGGATTTAGCCCATATCAGGTGCTTTCTAAAGGTTGGCAGAAGCTCTTCTGTCTACTCACACGATGGTATATACCAAAAAAATATACCTGCAAGCTGTACCAAAGATGCTTTCCCAAAGATAATTTTTATTGAAAAATACGTTCAAAGCACATCTATTCATCATTTTTAGTATCTTAAACAATCACATTAGTTAGGTATTAGGTTGTTGATGTGAGTGATTTCTTCTAGCCTTAAGCAAAACAAACCCATGAAATCGAGCATGACTCAAAAGTCACACACTGGGATGATTAGAATGTATGTGAGATTCTCCCGTCCGCCGCGGCGGACGGGACAGGCTATATGACCATTGAAAAACAATTATAAACATATGAAAACTATTTTAACCTTAGCCCTTTTTCTTAGTTCGACCTTTGCCTTTGCCCAAGCTGACAAAGAAGTCGCTTCACAAGTCGAAAAACTCCGTCTAGCATTGATCGACCCTACAGAAGCAAATCTGAAAGAGCTAAGTTCATCAGAACTTAGCTATGGACATTCAAATGGGAAGCTGGAAAATCAAACTCAATTTATCGAAGCGTTGGTCAGCGGAACCTCTGACTTTGCCACAGTGGATTTTCAAGATCAAACGATCCAAATATCGAGAGATCTTGCAATAGTGCGCCATAATTTAGCAGCAGATGTGCTCGATGGTGGCACCTCAAATTCCATAAAAATCGGTGTGATGCTAGTATGGCAAAAAGAAAAGGGCCAGTGGAAATTACTGGCCCGTCAGGCATATAAGCTGCCTTAGATCATTGAGAAACTTCCTCCGGTTCTGTCGGTTTTTTATGCCAATAAGAAGCGAGTATAGAACCGGTTACATTCATCAAGGGTCCAAAAACAGCCGGAGCCAATCCCACTGTAGCTATTTTTCCCATTTCCTTCGCAATACCAGATGCGAGTCCACCATTCTGCATACCTACTTCTATAGCGATAGTTCTGCAGTCTTTTTCATTCAGTCTTAGCAATCTACTCACCCAATACCCCAATGTGTATCCGGCAAGATTATGAAATAGTACCAACACGATTAGAAGAGGCCCAATATCCAGTAAACTATCCCTACCCGCCGCTACTATGATTACCAAGATCAGTGCTATCGCAGCCATAGAAATAATTGGCATCAGATCATCCAGCCATTTGGCTTTGCCTTGCAGGAAATAATTAAAGATCAGACCCGCTCCAATCGGAATGATGACCATTTTCACAATGCTAAACATCATTTCCATTACATCAATTGCCACAAATTCTCCAGCAAGCCATCCCATCAAAAACGGGGTAACAAAGGGAGCTAATAAGGTCGTAACTGAAGTTACAGTAATGGAAAGTGCGAGATTTGCTCTGGCAAGAAACGCCATCACATTCGATGCCATCCCACTCGGAGAGCAACCGATCAAAATCATCCCAGCTGCAATTTCCGGCGGAAAACCGCTCATCTTGGCAAGCGCAAAACCTATAAACGGCATAATGGAAAATTGGCAAAGCACACCAATCAAAACTCCTTTGGGCATTTTGATCACTCCGAGGAAATCCTTAAGGCTCATAGAAGTTCCCATCCCAAACATGATCACCTGAATCAAAGGGACGATCAACGCACTAAACTTAAAGCCTTTGTATTCTATAAAATACTGAGGAAAATATAACGCAAGTGCTACTGATCCAAAGATCATCATAGAGTAAGCGTATCCTTTTAATTTGGTCGTTCCTAAGAATGCTATGGCACAAATGAAGAAGAAACCAATCCATAGCATGCCGGCATTGGCAATGCCAAAAAAGAGAGTGGTGGCAAGTGCGCCCAGGAAAAATACACCAGTGATGATTGAAAGTACTTTTGAAATTTTTGGATTCAAAATGACGGAATTTTGGATGAATGTATTTTAAAATAACCCGAAAACCAGTTCAAAAACTAGCTCTCGGGTCTATCAATAGGTAAAACAAGTATTCTTAACTGTAAGTACGGTCGTGGGAACGCTTTTCATTCCACATGTCTGTAGGCGCGAAATACGAACTATCAGACTTATGTAAATGTGCCTTCACAACTTCCTCATTTAGCTCTATCCCTAATCCCGGTGCATCCAAAGGAACAGGAGCATATCCCTTGTCAATCATCTTGCCTCCACCAGTCATCGTCACCATATCTTCCCACCAGGGAATATCTACTGAGTGATGTTCAAGGGCAAGGAAGTTTTGCGTAGCTGCTGCGCAATGTACGTTTGCCATAAAGGAAACCGGTGTCCCAGCCTGGTGCATGGCCATAGAAATCCCCTTTTCTTCAGCGTAATCAGCAATTCTCTTAGTTTCCAAAAGCCCTCCTGAAGAAGCTAAATCCGGATGGACAATATCAACGGCATGATTATCAATGAGGTCTTTGAAATATTCAAGTAAGTAAATATCCTCCCCCGTGGTAGTAGGAGTATTCAGCGCATCAGTGATCGTTTTGTGCTGTTGCCACATCTGCCAAGGAACCATATCTTCCAGCCAAGCTAGGCGATATTTATCCAATGCTTGTCCTAGGCGGATGCAATTATTCAAGTCAAAGTGACCATAGTGATCTGTGGATATCGGAATATCATACCCCACCATACCACGTACATGATCCACGATTTTGGCAAGCTCGTCAAGTCCTTTTTCTGTGATCTGTACACCTGTGAATGGATGCGCCGTATTTGCATAAGACATATAGCCACCCTGCCACTGACTTTTGCCTGATTTAAAAATTTCCTGATTTACCAGACATCCTGGAATATCCATGATTTCACCAATAGAAACGTCCATTTTCAACCAAGTATAGCCTTGCTCCTCGGTTCTGAATTTGATAAGTTTCAATTGCTCTTCCGGGGAATTTGCCTCCGGGGTATCGGCATAGAGCCTCACAGAGTCCCGATATCTTCCGCCCAGTAGTTGCCAGGCAGGCACATTATAGGCTTTTCCGCAAAGATCCCAAAGAGCCATCTCTACTCCACATACACCGCCAGCTTGGCGAGATTGCCCTCCAAATTGCTTAATGATTTTGAAGATCTTCTCTACGTTACAAGGATTTTCACCTAGAATTCGGCTTTTTAGCATCAAGGCATATCTTGGATCTGCCCCATCCCGCACTTCACCAAGGCCATAAATACCTTGATTGGTATCGATTCGAAGGATGGCAGTCCCTCCCATGACAGCAGTATGTGCATAGCGCAAATCCGTAATTTTCAAATCAGAAGGTGCAGATGCCCGACGCACATTTTTGGTGGTTTCTGCCATGGTATCTTCAACTCCTAGGCCCATCAGTGCTGTCAAACTCAAGCCTCCTAATGCTGTTTTCTTTAAAAAATCTCGCCTATTATCTTTGGTCAGAGGACTGTCGATTTCTGCTTGTCGCTGAGCGGTATAATGTTGCTCCCGGAGTTTGTTTTTTTGAATAAGGTCTTGTAGGGTACTTTTCATAGTTATTGGGTTAATTGTAAAAGATTGCACTTTTTAGTTTACAGCGCATAATGTTCTATATCCCTATTCGATGGAAACAGTACACTAGGTCACACTCAATAATTTCGCTCTTTAAGATAATTATCTAGTTCTTCTTTACTCATGGGAAGTTTTCCTGGATAATTATTCAACCAGTCCAAAAAGTCCTTTTTGATATCTTCTGACCATTCGCTGTCAATCTGGCCTGCTAAATACTTCCCTTCCCGAAGGCGCTGATGTCCAAATTCATCTCTCAAACCCGTGACTTCAGAAGTCAAAACAAGATCTTCCACCAAGTAGGCGGGAATGAAAATCACTCCATACTTCTTTGCCAAAACCACATCGCCGGGAAGGACAGTTGCTCTCCCTATCCGAATCGGAGAATTGATGGAGGTAAGCATCATCTGCTGAATATAAGATGGATCTTGTCCTTTCATCCAGGCATTGAAGCCGTCGATTTCGGAAAGTCCTTCCTGATCTCGAACGGAACCGTTAAAAATCACGCCTCGCTGAGATTTGGCATAAATAGCATTACCCAGATTATCGCCTATTAGTGTTCCGTCAACTATTTTCCCATAGCCATCTGCTACATACACATCACCACTGGTAAGAATATCGATAGGCCAGGAATTCGTCCCTCCCTTAGGAGATCTTCCTTCATTTTCCACGCCCTGATCTTTCACTTGCTTCTCTAAATCCGGTCTTAGTGGCATGTATTGGGCAGTAACCACACGACCTGTCATCGCTTCATCTGGTAGCATGATTTGCCAATCTCCTTCGTATTGATTTTGATAGCCTTTATTTCGCAATACGCCCCATGCCTCCTCGATGGAGATATTTTTCAGACGCTCAAGTATGGAGTCTGAAACTTTGGGTCTACCATCTGGAAATCGCTCACCTGTCCACTCAGCAGTAAGCGCTTTGATGTATTCAGGCGAGGCTCCCACCTGCTGCGCAGTAACTTCTGAAGTGCCTGGGCATAGCATTACCACCGACAAGACAGCTGAGGCAAAAGTCACACGTAAGGTTTTGGGAATAAGATATAATTTATTCATAGTTATTTTAGTAGGGTTTATTATTCATTTAAAGAGCTGTTTTCAAAGCTTTTATAAGAATGAAAATCTATCATGATCAAAACTCTTTTATTTATTTGCTCATTCTAATTGTCAAGACAAGGCTCTGCACTGGTGAATCCATTCCAGATTATTCAAAGAAAGGGATGCCAGGAACTGCATGCTTTTTCATACCTTCCTCGTTGATTTCCACACCGATACCTGGTTTTTCTGAAAGCGTGATAAAACTATTTTCAGTTCTTGGACCATCATATGTCACGATATCTTTCCAGAGATCATCTTTGTCCATATAGATTTGCCACTCCATGATCTGGAAATTTGGGACAGAGGCACACACATGACAACTAGCCATCGCGCCCAGAAAAGAAGCAACCATGTGCGGTGAGAACGGAACGTAATAGAGATTGGCCAGATTAGCGATGCGCTGGCCTTCACCTAGTCCACCTGCTTTCTGCAGGTCTGGCATAATAATATTCACCGCGCCGTCAGATAACAACTTGGCAAAACCATAGGCTAGGTAAATGTTTTCTCCAGTACAGATAGGTGTACTTGTTTCTTGCGTGATATGCTTATATACTTCAGGATTATCCGCTGGTATTGGTTCTTCGAGAAACATTAAGTTCAAAGGCTCATACATTTTAGCCATTTTCATCCCGGTTACCGCATCATATCGTCCATGCATATCTACACAGATATCTATATTGGGGCCCACCCCTTCTCGTACCGCAGCGATAGCATTGTACATTCTTTCAATTTCGGCAGGACTTGCCGTCCAATTGAAGCGGTCATATTTATTTGGATCTCTACCGTCATCTACATCGAATTTCACTGCGTTGTATCCTCTGGAGACAGCATCTTTTGCAGCTGCGGCATAATGATCCGGAGTAGGATTGGTAGATGTATAAAGTGCTGTATCGCAATACACGCGGATTTTATCCCGATATTTTCCTCCTAAAAGCTGATAGACCGGAACACCAAACACCTTGCCTGTGATATCCCAAAGTGCTGTCTCAAGCGCTGTCAAAACAGCTACAAAAACGCCAGACTGGGCACCACCAAAAAAGGCTCCTTTACGGATTTGCTCCGCCAATCGATTTGGGTTAAGCGGATTCTGTCCCCTGATCTGTTCTCCCAATCTTTTGACTAAATAGTAAGAACCATGAATGGCATCCACAGCTTCACCACAACCCCAGACATCTTGATTAGTATAAATTTTTACATATACTGCTCCTCTTACAAAACCGCATTTCACATCGGTTATTTTAAGATCGGCAGGATTCGAGTAGGGATTTTGTCGGGCCACTGCTTCATTTAAACCTCCAAAAGTTCCCAATAAGCCAGCGCCAGTCAAGCCAGCAACAGCACTTTTTTGGAGAAATGATCTTCTTGTATTGTTAGGTTTCATAGGTTTATCAGGTTATAAATTAGTTACCAAGTTCTGTTTTTCAGGATTTCCTGAATCTGTTCTCTTGCTATCGGAAGTTCATCTATATGAGCTGTGAGCCATTGGGAAAAATCCTTTTCAATCTCTTCAGACCATCGTGTATCAATCTGTCCAGCAGTATACGTTCCTTCTCTTAATCGCTCATGACCAAACATATCCCTAAGGCGGACTACCTCAGAAGTAACGACCACTTTTTCCGCCAAATGCGCTGGAATAAAAGATACCGCTCCATCTCTGCCAAGCACCACATCTCCTGCCATAACAGTTACCTGATGAATCCTGGTAGGTTTATTGATTCCGATCAGCATGGTATTCAAGTCACCCGGTTGATTGTGATGTGAAGGATGATAACTGGAAACAAATGAAGTGAATGAGCCTAATTCCTTCAGCCCAACAATGTCTCTCACTGCTCCATCATACACGATACCATTTCCAGATTTGGCATAAATAGCATTTCCTACATTGTCACCGATTGTGGGCCCACCATTATGAATTCCGAACTGATCAACCACATAAACATCTCCTTTTTGCAGTATATCAACCGGCCAAGAGTTTTGCCCTCTTTTCCCCTCTTTTTTTCCTCGCTCGTCAATCGCATCGTGGATATCAGGTCTTCCAGGCATAAAAGTCGCTGTCACGGCTCTGCCAATTAAGACACTATCCGGATTGATCAATATTCCCCAGCCATCTGCATACTGATATTTATAGCCCTCATTTTTCATGACTGCCCAGGCTTCATCATGAGTTACTTCTCTCATTCTTCGAAGAATATCATCCGATACTTTCGGCCTTCCATCTTCAAATCGCTCTCCCTCCCACTGCTGGGTGAGAAAAAGCATCTCTTCTTTTGAAATTTGCTGAGCAAATACACCTGAAATAATAACTAGGGTCAGCGAAAGGGTGATTGTAATTTTCTTTATCATAAGCTTATTAGTAGTTAAAAAAACTAGGCCCCGCTAACGCGGAGCCTAGTTTTAATTTATTTGTCCCACCAAACTTTGGTCTCCAGATTATCAGCTCCCTGAGCAGAAATGGCTGCTCCAACATTTTCTGAATTCACAGAAATTTCAGAATTAGGATAAGTTAACCGATTGATAAATACAACTTCCCTTCCCTGAAATGGATTTGGATCCAACATCGGATAGCCAGATCTGCGGAAATTCGCAAAAGCCTCCGGTCCATTCAGGAATGAGGAAACCCAATATTGTGTATTGATTTGTTCTAAAGCTTTTGATGCATCAAATGGATTAGCAGTTAGATATGCCTCTACTGCTGAAGGGGCAATTGAAGATGCTTCATCTACCGTACCCAACTGATCCATGTGTGCTCGCACTCCGGCATTATAGTAGGTTTCAACATCTCCTACATTGATCCAACCTCTATTTCTCGCTTCAGCCAATAGAAGGAAGTTCTGAGAGGCCGTCACCAGAAAATTAGGAGCAGTGTTTTTCGCAAGTCTTCTTCTGTCTGCTTGGGCAAATTCATAGAAACTATTCAACCCTAAGTCTGAAGCTGCTTTCACCGCCCCAGCGTTATCATTGCCCATAGGCATTCCTACATGGACACTAGCCTCATAAGTCTCATTGGCGGGAGTTTGCTCAGGACCAGATAGGGCACCTACATAGGTTACTGCTATTGCAGATAATCTAGGATCATTTTTACTTCTCAAATACTCTACAAATGGCTCTGTTAAATAGAAATTCGAAGCTTCTGTAGAATTCAATAAGTTCCCGATCGTGTTGGTATAGTTAGGATCATGGGCAATTTTGGCATTATCCGAATTCGTCAAAATCACACCTCCCTGAAATGCTGTCTGGACTACTTGCTGAGCTTTTGCAGCATCTACCTCACTCAATCTCATCCCTGCTCTGAGCAATAAGGAGTACCCAAAGCTCTTCCACTTATTCAAATCCCCGCCGTATAAAATATCTGCAGTTTCCATCTTACCTGAGAGGTTAAGCGCAGCTGTAGCTTCAGTCAGTTCCTTAATGATATCTTCATAAATGACTTCTTGAGAATCATAAACGGGGAAATATACCTGCTGAGAATAACCTTCTCCTCCTTCAAAATAAGGAATGCTTCCGTAGTCATCAGTCAAAACCATAAATGCAAATGCCTGAATAATTCTTGTCATATGAAACAGATTAGCTCTGCTCGGATCATCTTGAACTTGGCTGATTACATCTTTGGTATTCTTGATCACATTTCGATAGTAACCTTGCCAAAGTTCTTGTGTGGAAGCTCTATTATCTTGATTGTAATTGGCTCCAGTAAGCACACCTGAGTTTGGTGAAATAATCTGTTGGACGACTCCAATATCATAAACTAAAGTACCGTTTGGATAAGCGCAGCCAACTATCGCTGCATTCAACTGAAATCCTGGATCGATCGCAGTAGCACTAACTTTATTAGTATTCAGCTCGTCGAAATTGTTATCACATGCTGATGAGTACATCAAAATGGACACTGCGAATATATAATTAATGATCTTTTTCATGTCTGTATAGCTTAGAATTTGACATTAAGATTGAAACCTAAACCTCTGGTAGATGGAAGACCAGTGGACTCCATACCGACTAAATTATCGGATGAATACCCGAATGATTCTGGATCGATATTATCAACCCATTTCTTTATCATGAATACATTGTTTGCTACGAAATTCAGTTTAACTGATTTGAATGGCTGATTATCTGGCAAATGCTTGGTAAAATCATAGCCTAACGTAATTTGCCGTAGCTTCCAATATCCTCCATCATAGATCACCGGCTCTATTAAAGCCTGTGACCTCACTACTTCCCAGTAGGATTGTACAGGTGCGACTACTGTGTTGATCTCACCAGCTTCGTTCACCCCTTCACCTACAACTCCACCTTCTCTTCCTTCCAAAGTCATCTTATGAAGGCCGTGTCTTGTTGCGTTGAAATTGGTACCAGAAAGCATGATATTTCCTAGTTTGAAATCAATCAGGAAAGAAAGCATGACACCTTTGTAATTGAATGAGTTATTAAAACCTCCTACCCAATTTGGTAGTGCACTACCAAAATTCACCAAATCCGAAGTACGAAGCGGTATTCCGTTAGCACCGAAAATCTTTCTTCCTTGCTCATCTCTTCTGTAGCCAAATCCAGCGACTTGCCCCATTTCCATTCCCACGATTTGTCGCAATTCTCCATTAAACACATGGGTTCCTACTGTGATTCGCTCTCCAGGTGTATCTGTTAGAAGACTAAGCACTTCCGTTTTATTATAAGCTGCATTTATGGTCGACTCCCAAGTAAACTTATCGTTTTCAACTGGGACTAAAGTCAAAAGCATTTCCACACCTTTGTTTTCACTTTGACCACTATTAATAGAAGTATTGACAAATCCAGAAGCATCTGAAATCTGGGCACTTACGATCTGATCTGTAGTGAGTTTTCTATACGCTGCCATATCAAGACTTACTCTGCCCTGGAACATCCGTAGCTCAAATCCAACTTCAGCTTCTCCAATTCTCATTGGGCGTAAATTCGGATTTGGAAGATTGTTACCGTTAGGTCCTCCGACAGGCTGACCTCCAAAAAGATTATTGTTGATGCCGTAAAAAAGTACATTGGAATAAGCTCCCACATCAGCATCACTACCCACTTCTGCATAAGCAACTCTCAGTTTACCAAAATTCAACCACCCTCCTTTATCAAAATTCTCAGTAAATACCCAACTGGCAGAAACGGAAGGGTATAGGATACTTCTGTTTTCTTCGGACAGCGTAGAGAACCAATCATTCCGTACTGTACCTGTCAGAAATAGCATATCATTATATGACACTTCAGCAGATCCATACAGTGAATTAACAGCACGTTCATTGAGATCATAAATAGGGTCTTTCGCCCTACCATTTTGTACAGTATAAAGATCTCGCACCACAAAGTCTGTGACCTGTACACTATTCAAATCAGATCTTCGCTGCATGTGATTACCGCCAAGATTCACATTCACTCCAAAATCACCGAAATCCTTATTGGCATTAATCAAAAAGTCTGTGTTCAATTCACGAAATCTGCGTTGATCCTGCGTGTAGACACCATTTACGAAACCGGCTGGTGCTGGAGCCCGCGAAGCCTGTCCTGTAGGGAAGTTATTATAATCCTGATCTCTAGTCCAGAAATCCTGACCTACTCTCCCTTGGACAAACAACCAGTCTGTCAGGTTGTATTTAACTGCGATATTCCCAAAAATTCTATCTCTACGGATATTTTGGAATTGATCAGAAAGTGTGAAATAGGGATTGGTACGATTCCTGAATCTCGAATAAACAGCCTCGTTACCATCCGCATCGTATCTATTGTCGCGAAGTACATCCAAAGGCATGGAATTCGCCATAGTGTACAGTGCCACTGGAATGGTGTTATCTTGCTGACCTATGTTAGGCGGATTTTCATTGTCTTCGTGGGAGTAATTAAAGTTTCCACGGAAACTCAGTTTCGAATTCAGATCATACGCAAAACCTAAATTAATGGTCTTCCTGTTATAGGTGTTGTTTGGAACAATTCCCTTACTATTTAGATCCGAAAACGATAAACTCATTCCGCCTTTTTCACCTGAAGTTGCCAGGGTGATCGAATTGGTCATATTTTGTCCGTTGCGAAAAAAATCATTAACAATTCCCCTTACAGGTTCATAAGGCACAGTCACTCCATCAAAGAGCATCTGAGTCATTCCAGGCTGAAATTTCTCGCCAAAAGACCATTGTCCAGAAGTAGGGTTAGGAGTAGTAGGCCTTACACCTTGCTCTCCTTGACCGTACTCATATTGATAATCCGTAAAATCTAGCGGAGCCTCATTTGTATAGTTCAGGTTATAAGTCACTCCTAATCCCCGACTATCATTTTTGCTTTTAGTAGTGATCATCACTACCCCATCCTTGGCACGAGAACCATATAATGCCGCTGCTGCAGCCCCCTTTAAGATCGTCATAGATTGCACATCATCAGGATTGATACTGGATAGTCCGTCACCTCCATCGGAAGTATTTCCTCCTCCACGTACACCAATACTGCTATCTGATGCATTATTCCCTGGGTTGGAACCAAAGTTAGTATTGTCAATAGGCACACCGTTTACAACGATCAGGGGATTATTTTGACCTGAGATTGAAGACTGGCCACGAATACGGATCTTCGATGTACCGCCAGGTCCTGACCCTAAAGCTGAGATGCTTACTCCGGCAACCTTTCCTTGGAGCGCGTTCATGACATTAGGCGTTCTGTTGATCGTCAGCTCATCTGATTTGACTGTTGATGTGGCATAACCGAGACTTTTAGCAGATTTCTCAATTCCCAAGGCGGTTACCACTACTTCTTCGAGGTTACTTTCATCAACTTGCATGTTAAGGTTAATTACTGACCTATTACCCACCACAATTTCTTGATTGAGATATCCTACAAATGAAAAAACTAACACAGATGTCTCACTTTCTGCATTAATAGAATAGTTACCGTTACTGTCGGAGACCGTACCTACAGATGTTCCCTTTAGAAGAATGTTAACTCCTGGGAAACCCATTCCATTTTCATCAGTAACCTTACCGGTAATTTCAACTCTTCGGCGATCGATTTGGGGTTTGACATTTCTTACAATACTCGAATTTGTAATAGAATTACCCCCATCCGTAGATGTTGCTAAAGACGCGGTTTGAACGTTTTTCAAATCAGAGTCTCTTGTAGATCGACTAGGCCTGTTTTGAAATATTACATAAAAATTTTCACCGGCCTTTTGGTAGCTGAGTCCCGTTTCTTTCAGGACTAACTTCAATCCTTCTTCCACAGTGCTAAAGGAAGAGCTAGATGTCTTGATTCTTTTCGACTGAACCAATTCATCTTTGTAAGCTATCGAGACATTAAATTTATTCTCGAATTGACTTAGAACTTCCTTCAGTTCTTTGCTTTCACTTCGGGATGACCCGGAGGTATCCAGTTTTCGTTCTGAAGCTATCAAACCCTCGACTTGCGCTGATGCAAACCAAGAAATCGAATAGCTTATACATAATAATAGTACAAACTTTCTCATTGTAAACAGGGTTCAGGTTATTTGGGGAACACTTCATTTTGGTTTTTTAATCAGGTACTTATTTTGTTCGTTCACTATTTCAATATTGAAGATTTTGGAAATCTGATCCATAAAATTAGCCGCATCGTCGAGTGGCATGGAGCCAGATGCTGTTTGTACTAAAATTTCATCATCCTCGACATCAATCTCAATTCCGTAGTTATTTTTGGCCATTTTAATGATATCACCTAGACTCGTTTCGTCCAAATAGAGTACTTTATCTTTCCAAGAAGTGTAGTGAACAGGATTTACTTTCTTACGCTGATACTTACTCTCTTTGAACTCTACTAGATCTCCGGGATTCATGACTATCTTACCTTGTTTTTCTTTCACCGGAAAACTCAAGGTTACCATTCCAGAAGTAAGCACCACTTCGGTCTCCTGGTATCGGTTATACACATTAAATTCTGTTCCTAATACTTCTATAGCCACATTTTGAGAGCTTAGTACTTTAAAAGGCTGATGATCTACTTTGTGAACCACATTAAAAAATGCCTCTCCTTCAATCCAAATTTCCCTAGCCATTTGGCCTTCCCAATTATCAACAAATACCAATTTGGAATTGGAATTCAGAATCACAGTGGAGCTATCCGGCAATATTATCTCTTTGGTTTCTCCAAAAGCAGTTTGGAATTCGACCTCCTTCGGTAAATCAAACCAATACCAGGCAAGTAATCCTAAAGCAATGGACGCGACTGCAGAAGCAAAAGGCAAGGATTTCCTTTTGCGAGAAGATGATTCAAATGACTTTGGGGGCAGTTTGATATCGGATTGGATTGCATCCCAAACTGAGCGCAATTCTGCTGGCTTCATTTCGAGCTTTAACTTTTCAAGACTCAAAATCATTGTTTTCGCTTCCTCTACCAGTTTAACTTTGGATGGGTGCGCATCTTTCCAGTCCATCCAAAATTCATTATGAACAGGATCAGAATACAAGACCCATTCCCTGAAAAATGGATCCGTCACAAAGTCATCCAATGAAAAATTATCGTAATCGGTAGGTTGATACTTCACAGCAGCTCTTTTGATTTATACCTATAAGAGTATCAGCACATCAAAACCTCATCATTTTTTTAATGTTTTTTTTGGGAAAAATAAGATTAAGCTATGATTGACAGGAATACGCACTGAATAACAGCTATTTATTTTTCAAAACAAGTAGATTAAAAAGGAGGTAAACAAGGAAGCTTTCATTACAACTCTCAAGCATTGTAAAGCTTTTGAAAGAAGATTGTGTGCTGAAGCAGGTGTAATGGACATTAAGCTTGCAATCTCAGAGTAGCTCAGGTCATTGAAATACTTAAGCACCAAAATTTCGCGCTGTCTTTTTGAAAGCTTAGTTAGTGCAGAGGCTATTTTCCCATTATTTTCCTTAGCGCAATCTTGGGAAACCAGGTGATCTTCAATTGAAGATTCATAATCAAAAGATTCCTGACCCTCATGCATATCAACATACAGCTTACGCTCTCTGTTGATATGCTGAATAAGTAGATTCCGAAATGATTTAAAAAGGTAATACTTGACAGAATCTATGTCAGAAAGCGTTTCTCTTCTATTCCATATACTGGTAAACAATTCCTGTATGCAATCTTTGACCAGTTCGCGGTTTTGGCAAAAATGCATTCCATAATTAAAAAGCAAATTTGAAAAGCGCTGATAAAGATTCGAAAAAGCAAGATCATTGCCCTTTCTGACACTTTGCCATAAGGCTTTGTCGTCAGATCTCGAGCTGGAGCTGGTTATCGGGCTTCTTGAAATAATTAGATCAACTTTACTACCCATTATCAAAATTTTATTACATAAAAATTCGATTTTAAGGTAGTAAATTTTTTAATCTTTATCAAACACTTACTTTCACTGACTAATAAAGATAAATCACCAATTATTGTACAAATAGAATCACCCCAACATCCCTGCAATAAAAAATCCTGCGTAAGTCCCCAACCCATTCCCTAGACTTCCCACCAACACACCCGGTATCAGCAAATCAGGTCGATTCAAACTCTCAGCTGAAGCAAGTGCTGTAGTATTCCCTCCCACGTTTGCCTGAGAAGCCACAGCAATGACATCCCAATCGATTTTGAAAAGTGCCCCAACTCCAAAAATCACTAGACCATGAATCAACACGAGTATGGAGACAAAGAGAATCAGTGTTCCTGCCAGATCGCCCAGACCCGCAAGTGTGCTCAAATCGCAAAGTGTGCCGATAGTTGCAAGAAAAAGCAAGATTAGAAAAAACCCTATTGTATGTGTTCCTGATAATTTCTTAACAAAAGACAATTGAGCCAAAATTAAAGCTATGGTCGTGAGGGTAAGGATCTCGGGTATTTGCGGAAAAAACTGAAAGACTAACTTTGAAACTGCCATAGCTAGGAAGGCCAGGCCTAGAATACTTGCCAGACCAGCAATACTAATAGATTCTTCCGTCTTTAATTTTTGTACTTCGCCTGGTTCAGGAAGCAGCTTTTTCCTGGGAAAAAATATCTGCAAATACTTGGGCAAAATCAACGTTGCAATAATCCATGGCGTCCCAATCAAATTATCTACCACAGTGGTGGCTGCAAATAAATCAGCATTCTCATTCACCTGGTAACTCAAAGCAATGGCATTGAAATTAATGCTGCCACCTATATAGGTTCCCGTGTACATCCCCGCGACAGCATTTGCCATGGTCCCAATTTCAGCAGCTGGCCGAACTAAAAACCAAGCAACCAGCACACCAATGATTGTCCCCAATGCACCAATACCAAACATAAGAAGTATAGGTCCTCCTGCTTTTTTAAGACTTTTGAGATCAACCTCTAACAAGGCTATAAAAATCCCCATCGGAGCTAAATACATAAAGACCCCCGTATAAACCGCGTTTCCGGTTGTCGCTGTTGGAATAATTCCAACATTGGATGCTATCGCTGTGGTGAGTATTACCAAAATCGGAGTACCGATTGTCTTCCATCCTCGGAATTTTGCAAGCCAAACTGAAAGCAATACAAATAAGCAAAGCATTCCACTGACGTAAATCGGGTCTTGAGTCCAGGTCATCAGGGAAATTAAGCGAAAAAGTCCTGAATAGCTTTAACTATATATGCTATTTCCTTTTCATTCATCCAAGAATTTAGTGGTAAGGAAAGTCCTTTCTCACTTAATTTTGTGGCATTTAAAAAATTTCCTTCACAATGGTAGGCATTCATATCTGGCAAAATATGTGGATAATGAATAGCTGTGCCAATTCCTTTGTCCATAAGAAAACTTTTCAATTCCTTTCTTCGGGCAGTTTGGATCACGAATAGGTGTGCATTATGATTTTCTTCTAAAAGACCGGGTGGAAGTTGTAACTCTTCAATTCCCGCCAGACCATCAATGTATAGTTGAGCATACTTTTTTCTCAGGTCCTGATATGAACCAAAACGCTTTATAAAAACATTTAAAAAACCCGCTTGAATGGAATCTATTCGACTATTTCTCCCTACCAATACATGTTCGTCACGAACTTTCTGACCATGATTGAGTAACAATCTTATTCTACCATTGAGCTCAGAAGAGTTTGTTAGACACATTCCTGCTTCTCCAAGAGCACCGAAATTTTTTGTCGGATAAAAACTCAGACATCCTATATCTCCAAAAGTACCAGCTGCCTTTCCATTTTGAAACGAGCCAAAGGATTGGGCTCCATCTTCAATTATAAACAGATTATACTTTTTAGCCTGGGATACCAAGCCTTCCATATCCACCATCTTCCCGTAGAGATGTACAGGTATAACAGCTTTGGTTTTTTCAGTAATAGCCTTATCCCAATCGGAAGCTAAAAGCCCATCTGTATCCGTATCGCAGAAAACTGGTTTTGCACCTACTATTATTACAGCTTCCGCAGTTGATACCCATGTAATAGCAGGAACAATTACTTCATCTCCTGTACCAATCCCAAGAGCTCGCAAGGCAAGTTCAAGAGCGTCTGTTCCATTGGCACAAGCAATAGTAAAAGGTGTATTGAGGTATACAGAGAGTTTGGATTCAAGTTTCTTTACCTCATCCCCGCCTGAAAAAATCCCTTCTTCGAGCATTTCAGCAAACTTGGATTTCAAAGCATCTTTCAGCTCCTCATCCATTCTCTTCAAATCAAGAAAGGGAATGTTCATCCAAAAAACTGGCTAATTGAAAACTTAAATTTCTTCGGGAATATTGTTCGATCCCTGATGCCGATTCCGCTTTTCCACTTCGCTCAAACAACTTCCTTAAGCTAACCTGAATGGCTACATGATCTGAATGAGCCAAAACTTCTCCAGCTCCGGATTCTTCCAATATCTTTGCGGAATCCCCTTTAGAATCTCCCAAAGCCAGGATTGGTAAGGTGGTTGCCATATATTCAAAAAGTTTTCCGGGGATATTTCCCTTTGCATTTTTAGTATTTGTGAGGATCAAAGCCAAAGCATCGGCCTTCGCATAAAACCCAAATACTTCCTGATGTGATACATACCCAGCAAAATTTACGTGAACAGAAAGCCAGGAATCAGCTTGGATCTCTTCGCGTACTTGCTCGCTCACTCGTCCTACAAAAGTGAATTGCACTTCTCCCTTTTCTTTTGAAAACTCCTCTTTCATCGCCTTAAGCAAAGGCATGGGATTTCTGATCGAATCAATGATCCCGGTATACACAAGATGCAGACTGCCCGCTTTTTTTTCTCCAACAGAAAAATTCTGAGGAATATCTGAGGAATCATAACCATTGGTAAGCAGGTTGATTTTCCGATCTGACAACTGATTCAAGTCTTGCTGAAATGTAGGAGAAATGGTGGTAACAACATCCGCCTCGCTAAGTATCTCTTGCTCCAATTTCTTATGCTTCTCCCGTACGCTGTTTTGCATGGGAAGTTTGTCAAGAAACTCCCACTGTGACCAAGGATCACGAAAATCTGCAAGCCAAAAAATATTCGTTTTTCGTTTTAGGTCTCTTCCTATCAAATGCATTGAATGTGGTGGCCCTGTCGTAATTATGGCCTGAAATTGTCCCTTCTCAACTAACTCCGTCAAAAATTTAACCGATGGCTTTACCCAAAAAATCCTAGGATCAGGAATCATCAAATTTGCCCGTAGCCAGATCGCTGCTTTTTCTATAAAACTTTGCTCTGTTTGCTCCATCACTCTTCCTGGATGCGATTCTTTTTTCCCACGAATCTTATCCAATAGTTGATAAGGCTCCCAAATCGGGAATTTCATTACCTCAAGATCGTTCGAGATTTCCTTTTCCAGACTCTCGTCTTTCAGATCAAAATCAGGATTCTCTGGGGTAAAAATCACTGGCTCCCAACCAGCCTCTGGCAAGTATTTGGCAAATTTCAGCCAGCGCTGTACTCCAGAACCTCCGCTCGGAGGCCAATAATAGGTAATGATTAGAACTCGCTTGGTCATAAATTGGGTACAATGTACTAAGTACAAAGTACCAAGTAGCAGGCCATAAAATCAACTATTTTAAAAAAAAGAGGGATTTGGTTTCCCATATCCCTCTGATTCATTTTATATCAAATTTGAATTATCAATATCAACTTACTCTCCCTGTGCAAGAGAATAACCCCTTACTCCGTCAAATGAGTATAAATTTTCAGTTTTGATGAAATCAAATCCCAATTCTTCTATTTGCTTCAGAAGCTCACGAATCTGAGCATGAGAGATATCAGATTGCTCAGCATTCTGAAATCTACATCTCCAATGATCTGTACAGAAGGACTCACGCATGCCATCAGGGAATACTTTGATGCCTCTATTGGTGATCAGGGTCAATTGCAACCCGTCAGCATTTGCCTGACGAAGCTTCTCGCCCAATACCTGAGGGTCTCTTCCCGGCTCATCCCAATCCACAAATACATCTACACCGATCAATTCTTTTTTGGCTTTGGTAACCGGAGAAACGAATACATTCATTGGGGTAGTATCCTTGTCAAATGACGCCGGGACCATCGAAGATGGAACTTGACCTAATCGTTCGATTACAGCATTGGCAAATTCTTCGGTACCAACTTTCTTCGCTGAAAGTCCTTCCTGATATATATCTCCAGTATGGATTCCATCTTCTAGCGTCTTCATCCAGGCATTGGAGATTTTCTCTGCAATCTCAGGCTGACCTATATGAACTAGCATCATGATCGCACCATTCAGCAATCCTGAAGGATTAGCTATTCCCATTCCTGTGATATCTGGAGCTGAGCCGTGAATCGCTTCAAACATCGCTACTTCCTCACCCACATTGGCAGATCCACCAAGTCCGACAGAACCTGTAACTTGAGCAGCAACGTCAGAAATAATATCCCCGTAAAGATTCAAGGTCACTATTACATCAAAGGTCTCCGGTCTATCAGCGATCAAGGCCGTTCCGATATCGATGATCTTGTGATCATTTTCAATTTCAGGATATTCCTTAGCTATTTCGTCGAAAGTCTTGTGGAATAGACCATCAGCCAACTTCATGATATTATCCTTAGTCATACACGTCACTTTCTTACGACCGTATTTTTTGGCATACTCAAATGCATATCGGATAATTTTCTCAGAACCTGGCTTAGAGATCAATTTCAAAGATTGAAAAACTTCCTGAGTCTGTCTATGTTCGATTCCTGCATACAAATCTTCTTCATTCTCTCGAATGATTACTAAATCTGTCTTGGGGAAATGAGTCTGAATAAATGGTGAAAAGGCCTTACAAGGTCTCACGTTTGCATACAAACCAAAAGAAGTTCTGGTTGTAACGTTTAGCGATTTAAAACCACCACCCTGAGGCGTAGTAATAGGCGACTTCAAGAAAATTTTAGTTTCTCTTAGCGATTCAAATGCATTTGGTTCCATACCAGAACTGATACCTTTGAGATAAACTTGCTCTCCGATTTCGATTACATCGTATTCCAGCTGAGCACCAGCTGCTTCGAGGATCGCCAAAGTTGCCTTCATGATTTCGGGACCGATCCCGTCACCATAGGCAACCGTAATTTTTCTTTTAGAAGACATATTAATATAGCGGATTTAGTTAAAATTCGATTTAGAACAAAAGTAAATAAAAATGTGGAAGCAGTTTTTTGACCTGAGACAAAATCAACATTATCCATACTTAAATTACAAAAGGGGTAATAATCCCTTACCTTAGGTTTAGCATTTTCTAAGTACGCGGTTTGGGATTGAATACCCTGCTTGTATATTTGTTTCCTACTCATCAATAAACTATGGCTGATATCAAAAATATCCTAACTGATGTGAAAAGTGGAGTGCTCCATCTCACCATCAATCGTGAAGACAAAATGAACGCGCTGAATTTTGAGACTTTGGAGGAATTGAGGGCGATTTTTGAAGAGGTATCTGACAAAAAAGAAATCAAAGCTGTGATCATTACAGGGTCAGGCGAAAAGGCCTTTGTGGCCGGTGCTGACATTAGTGAAATAGCTTCGCTAAATGAAGTAAATGCACGAAAATTTGCTGAAAACGGGCAAGAAATTTTTAGTATAATAGAAAACTGCCACAAGCCTGTAATCGCCGTTAACAATGGTTACACTCTTGGTGGAGGCTGCGAATTAGCCATGGCATGTCACATGAGAATTGCAACTGCCAACGCAAAATTTGGACAGCCTGAAGTCAATCTAGGAATCATTCCAGGCTATGGCGGTACTCAGCGATTGACTATCCTGATCGGTAGAGGAAAAGCCAACGAACTAATGATGACTGGCGACATGATAGGTGCTGAAGAAGCCAAAACCTTAGGACTTGTTAATTATGTACTTCCTACCAAAGAGGAAGCTTTATATAAAGCTGAGGAAATCATAGCCAAAATTCTAAGCAAGGCTCCCCTCGCCATAGGCATGATTATCGACTGTGTCAATTCGGCTTATGTACCTGATGAAAATGGCTTTCAAACTGAGGCAAATAGCTTTGCCAGATGTGTTAAATCAGGTGACTATAAAGAAGGAACTTCTGCTTTTCTAGAAAAAAGAAAGCCGCATTTCAAAGGAGAATAGGCTCCTTTTCACTGAATGAGTAATTTTAAAAAACTAGCCGGACAAACCGCCGTTTATGGACTGAGTAGTATCCTCGGTCGATCGATTAACTTTTTAATGATCATCGTGTATACCGAATACCTCAGCAAAGAGGCTTTTGGTTCGTTTACGAGCATTTATGCACTGATCGGGTTTATGAATATCGTCTTCACTTATGGGATGGAGACAACTTTTTTCAGATACTGCACTGGCAAAAACCTTGATCCAAACAAAGTTTATAATTCCACCCAATCCTTGCTCATCACAAGCACGCTAGTGCTAGGGTCAGGGCTTTTTTTACTAGCACCTTGGCTTGCAGAATGGCTGGATTACCCTGGACAGGCTTATTTATTTAGATGGACTGCCTTAATACTATCTTTTGATGCGATTCTGGCTATCCCTTTTGCCAAACTCCGGCTGGAAAACAAAGCACTGATTTTCGCCGGAACTAAAATCATTAACATTCTCCTTAATATATTTTTCAACCTACTGCTGATCATAGGGTTTCCTTACATGATCTCATCTGGAATTATTCCAGAGGGTTTTCTAGGTTATAGATCAGATTGGGGAATAGAATATATTCTTCTTTCCAACCTATTCGCCAACGGCTTGATCATTCCATTCGTCTGGTGGAAAGCCGGTTTTTTCCAGTTCAAACTGGAAGGCGCTATCATCAAACCCATGTGGATCTATTCCATTCCACTGCTATTTATGGGATTAGCGGGAGTCACAAACGAACTGTTTTCACGGTTCCTGTTTGAATACGTGCTCCCTCCAAATTTCTACGCTGGACTTAGTGCTAGGGAAGCAGGAGGGGTATTTGGAGCAAATTTCAAGCTTGCTATTTTGATGAATCTGGTTATTCAAGCATTCAAGTATGCCGCAGAACCCTTTTTTTTCAAGCAAGCATCAGACAAGAACTCACCCCTATTGTATGCCAAGGTCATGCATGTCTTTATTATTTTTTGCACGGTATTGATGATTTCTATCTCCGTAAACTTGGATTGGATTGGCCCTTTGTTTTTGAGAAAACCTGACTATGAGGAAGGCCTATTTATCGTCCCTACACTTCTAATGGGCTATTTACTTCTTGGGGTATATTTTAATCTTTCAATTTGGTTTAAGATAACCGATCAAACAAAATACAGTTTCTGGATTACTCTTGTAGGAGCGATCATCACCATAGCCATTATTTTCATATTTGTTCCTATTTGGGGATATATGGGTGGTGCGCTAAGTACGATTACCTGCTATTTTGTGATGTGCCTGCTTTGTTACTTTTATGGTCAAAAACATTATCCCATTCCTTATCAAACAGCAAAAGGCCTCTTTTACCTTTTGCTTTCATTTGTAGTGAGTTACCTGGGATTTTACTTGAACCTGGGGGTTCCCGCACTAAATTTCTTTGTTAAAAACGGTATGATTCTACTTTACCTGGGACTTATCTTCTTTCTGGAAAAAGAACAGATCATGTCCTATTTGCCTCGCAGTAAAAATCTATAATATTTATTTTCACAAACCTAGGATCATTTTTGAGTCAACTAGCGTTAACAAGACGAAAAGCCCTAAAAGCTATTTAGTAGTTCATTCCTAGTAACAAACAAAGTCTAATTGCATAAAAGGCATTATGTTTGTGAATCATTGCCGCAGTCCCTATTTCCCGTGAATTTAAAAAGAACACTTCTCATATTTCTCTTAGTCGCTACTAGCTCGACTGCAAGTTTTGCCCAAGACAGACTTTCTAAGAAAGAGCGTAAGGCCCAGCTAAATGAATCTCAAGGCACTCGATATTTCATTGAAGGCGAAAAAAACCTTGTGCTTGATGATTTGGAAAAAGCCTTTTTCTATTTCCAAAAAGCGCTGGAGTTCTCACCTGAAGAGCCAGCCATTCATTATAAGATCGCAGAGATTTTAGTGAAGGCAAATCAAGCTGAAAAGGCAATGCCCTATGCTGTAAAAGCAGCTGAGCTTGATAATGAAAATAAGTACTATTCACTGATGCTGGCAGAAATTTATACGAATCTAAAACAACCACTCAAGGCAGCGGATATTCTAGAAAAATTGACCGCAGGTGGAGAAAACAACCAACAATACAACCTAGACCTAGCTTCTATTTATCTGAACGCAGGAGAGCTAGACAAAGCCCTCATAGTACTAGATCGCGCAGAGGAATTTTTTGGAGTGATGGAGCCTATCACGATTCAGAAACAGCGGATTTATTTAAATAATAACAACCTCAGCAAAGCCATAGCAGAAGGTCAAAAACTGGTAGAAGCACGTCCTGGTAACCCCGCTTATGTGATGAATCTTGTTGAGATTTTATATAACAATAACCGGGTAGATCAGGCATTAGAGCTAGTAAATGGAGAAATCAATAAATATCCGAACCAGCCAGAATTGCAAATGGCAGCACACACCCTGCTGAAAGACAAGGGGAAAATAGAAGAATCAAAAAATCATCTTTATTCGGCCTTTGCTAGCCCTGATCTGGACCCTGAAGTCAAATCAAAGGCTTTCCTCAGTATATTAAATGAGATAAAAACCCAAGAACGAGATGCGCTTTTAGATAGCTTGGAGAGCTTGATGACAACCTCAAGTCCAGAAAATGCAGAAATCTATGCCGTCCTTGGTGAGCGTAGAATCCAAGAAAATAAACCGGAAGAAGGCATAAATTACTTCAAAAATTCACTTTTGATTAATCCTAAGAATGCCAAATTGCTTGAGCAAGTGATTTTGGGATCTTTTGGGGAAAATGCAGATTTCAAAGAATTGGAACAATTCACCATTCTTGGAGTGGACGAATTTCCACAAAATCCGGAATTCTGGTTTTACGATGGGGTAGTAAAGTCTGCTCAAAAGAAAGATGATGAAGCCGTTAAATCTCTAAATAAAGCAATCGAATTAAATGCCAATAAAAATCCTCAATTAGATCAGGTCGCTTTCGGATCACTCGGAAGTTCTCTCTATAATTTGGGAGAAAAGGAAGAAGCTTTTCGGAATTTCGATAAAGCACTGGAGCTCAACCCAAATGACGAGCAAGTCTTGAATAATTATTCTTATTTCCTTTCCCTAGAAAAGAAGGATTTGGATAAGGCAAAGACAATGTCTTATAAAGTTGTTACGCGCTTTCCAGACAATGGCACTTTCCTTGATACACATGCTTGGGTCCTTTTTCAGTTGGAAGATTACGAGGGTGCAAAGAAATTCATGGACTTAGCCATGAAGCATGAAACTAAACCGAGTGCCGTGATGCTTGAGCATTATGGCGATATTTTATTCCATCTTGGCAAGAAGAACGAAGCACTGAGTTATTGGAAAAAAGCTGAAGGAAGCCCTGAAGCGTCAGATAAACTTTCACAGAAAATAAAAGAAGGAAAATACCATGAATAAACTTTTTGCAGGAATCGTGCTCGTCATAGGCTTAGGCTTACTTTTCTCCTGCTCCAAAAAGACGATTGTCTATCAGGCAGATGGAAAAATGGAAGATTTTTCTCCCGTTTATACCGACTATGAATTCATGAACGCAAAAGCGAAAGTGGTAATAGAGGAAGAATCAGGTAAAATCACCCGCGGAAGCTTGAATCTACGCGCCAAGAAAGATTCAGTGCTTTGGTTTATTATTTCTCCCGGAATGGGAATGGAAGCTGTAAGAGGCTTGATCACACAGGATAAAATCCAAATCAAAGACAGAATTGGTAAAGAAGATATTAACCTGACCTTCAAAGAATTTGAATCTATTTATGGTCTGAAATTATCTCTGGATGTATTCCAAAACGTACTCTTTGCCAACCCTCCACATGAGGTTGATTACAAAGACAGATTGGTTCGTGTAGGTAAATCATTTGAACTGACTCAGGTACGGGATAAAGTTCGATACTTCTCCAAAGTTGATGTCAATTACAGAAAGGTCTCTGAGTTAGTGAGCAATTCTCTAGATGATCGTGGTTCTTTGCTTGCCAGCTATGCTACGTTTCAGGAAGTAGATTCCAATCCTTTCCCTCTTGAAGTTCTCTACAAGTTAGCCTATCAACTCCCAGAAGGCGGACAGAACACCATTATTCACGTGGAATGGACTTCCGTTGATCCTTACTCCGAACCACTTAGCTTTCCCTTCAAATTTTGATTTGCATGTTCCGCAACTACCTTATTCCATTTAGTCTTCTGATTGGATTGATGTTTTTTTCGGCTGTTGATCTTGCCGCGCAAACAAAAAACACGCGTGAGGAACTTGAGAAGCAGAAAGCCGAAGTACAGGCAAGATTGCTGGAGTTTGACAAAATCCTTAAGCAAACCACAGCTACAAAGAAAAATACCATTGGTGAATTAAATGCTGTCACCAGACAATTTCAAACTCAAAACAGGCTAGTTAATACACTAGACCGGGAAGTAAAGCTGATCAATCAAGAGATCAAAGATACAGAGACCAAAATTGCAAGTTTGGAGAGTCAGCTTAAGGAATTGAAAGCCGAATACGGGCGAATGATTTATAATGCCTCTAAACTGAATCGCGGACTTTCCATCGTCTCCTTTGTCTTTAGCTCAGCAAATTTCAATCAGCTTTATTCCAGATTGATGTATTTAAAGCAATACACCGACAGCAGAAAACAACAAGCAGCCCAAATCGAAAAATTAAGTCTTGAGCTTACAGATCAGCGCGCTTTGCTGGATGATAGAAAAGCTGAAAAAGAAAAAATACTCATTGAGGAGCAAAAAGAACGGGCCCAGCTAGACAAGATGAAGCGTGAGCAGCAAGGTCTTGTAAACACGCTTACCAGCAAGGAAAAAGAAATCAAAAAACAGATTACTGCAACTAAAAAGCAACAGGACCAGCTGAATAAGATGATCAAGCAGGTGATCGAAGATGAGATTCGCCGGGCGGAAGCTGCTGCAAAAAAAGAGAATAGCACTGCCACCAAATCATCAGGTAGTAGCATGCCAATGACTCCAGAAGTGGCAGCCTTATCTAACTCATTCGCTGGAAATAAAGGCAGATTACCTTGGCCTGTGGAAACTGGCTTTGTCTCTCAGGGATATGGTACTTATCCCCACCCTACGCTCAAAGGCATTACTATGGAAAGTGATGGGTTGGATATCCGTACTCAGCCAAACTCTTCTGTAAGGGCAGTGTTCGATGGCACTGTTACCAAAATCACCACAATGCCTGGTTTTGGCGGTACCGTAATTATAAAACATGGAGAGTATTATACCATGTATAGTAAGTTGAAAACCATTACTGTAAAATCGGGCCAGACTATAAGTGCAAAAGACGTTATTGGTCAGGTTGCTACAGGAGCAGATGGCGAAGCAGAAGTGCATTTTCAGACGTGGAAAGGCCTAACAGTAATGAATCCTTCGGTATGGCTTACATCCAAGTAGTATATAATTGCGTATATTCATAAAAAAAGTTGTGCTGCTTTTCCGTTGAACTTTGTGTAAGCGGATCACAGTTATATCTTTGTAATCACATTTACCCTTAAACACACACCATCATGACTACATTAGGTTTCATTCAAAACATGGGCGGTGGCTCGATCGTATTGATCGTATTGGTCATCCTTCTATTGTTTGGTGCTAAAAGAATACCTGAATTGGCTCGTGGCCTTGGACGTGGCATCAGAGAATTTAAAGATGCTACAAAGGACATTCAGAACGACCTTGAAGAGGGTCTGAAAGACGGCAAGAAAAAGTAATCTCTTAAGCCAATAAAATTGGAAAAATTCATTTCATTCGACGAAATCAAAAAATCGCTCGAAAAGAAGGAAACAGACTGTCTTACGATAGTCCAATATTATCTTAAAAACATTCAGACGAAGGCGCATCTCAACGCCTTCGTCGAAGTTTATGAGCATTCCGCTTTAATGCAAGCTGGTCTTATTGATCAGAGATTAGCAAATGGGAATGCTGGTAAACTTGCAGGGATGGTCATAGGTATCAAAGACGTGCTTTGCTACGCAGGTCATGAAGCTAACGCCTCTTCTAAAATCCTCAAAGGATTTGAATCTCAATTCACTACAACTGCTATTCAGCGATTAGTTGACGAGGATGCTATAATCATCGGCAGACTCAATTGTGATGAATTCGGTATGGGTAGCTCTAATGAGAATTCTGCACATGGTAATGTATTGAATGCCGCAGATGAATCACGCGTTCCGGGTGGATCTTCTGGAGGGTCGGCAGTTGCAGTTCAAGCAAATCTCTGTACAATTTCTTTGGGAACTGACACAGGAGGATCTGTAAGACAGCCTGCCGCATTCACCGGAGTAATTGGTATGAAGCCAACTTATTCACGTGTTTCTCGCTGGGGTTTGATCGCTTATGCATCTTCTTTTGACTGTATTGGAGTATTTTCCCGCACCGTAAAGGACAATGCCCTAGTGTTGGAAATCATGGCAGGTCACGATGAATACGATAGTACATCTTCAAGGAAATCAGTACTCCCATACAGTCAACTCTTGCATTTTGACAAAAAAGCAAAAGTTGCTTACCTCAAAGAAACAATAGAATCACCTGCACTTCAGTCCGAGATCAAAGTCAATACACTGGCAGTCTTAGAAAAACTGAAGTCTGAAGGCCATATTGTAGAAGAAGTAAACTTTCCATTACTTGACTTTATTCTTCCTACTTATTATATTCTTACTACCGCAGAGGCAAGTTCTAACTTGTCACGATTTGACGGAGTAAAGTATGGGTACAGAAGTCCAAATGCGCACAACCTAGAAAGCATGTATAAGCTTACTAGAAGCGAAGGCTTCGGAGAAGAAGTAAAACGAAGAATTATGCTTGGCACATTTGTGCTTAGTGCTAGTTATTACGATGCATATTTTACCAAAGCACAGAAGGTCAGAAGATTAATAAAAGATTTCACTGAGAATCTTTTGAATGATTTTGACTATATTATTATGCCGACTACGCCATCTACAGCGTTTAAGTTTGGCGAGCATAATGGTGATCCGGTAGCAATGTATCTGGAAGACCTATTTACAGTACAAGCATCGGTATCAGGAGTACCCTCTATTTCTCTTCCCAATGGGAAAGATGAGAAAGGAATGCCGATTGGATTGCAAGTGATTTGCAATTCTTTCAAAGAGGCTGAGCTCTATGCTTTTAGTAAATATTTAACAGAATTGACCTCATAAAACCCATTATCCCAATGAAAATAACTTTGTACAGAATATTCACACTTGCGCTTATTACATGTCTGATCCCGCTGTCCAAAGCTTTTTCACAGGATAATGAATTGGTAGCGGCAGCTTCATTATTAGACGAGGAAGTTCTACCTAATTATCATTACGAGTACATTCCGGATTTCACTTATGAAGAAATTGACCTTCGTGTAAAAGCGATGGATCATGAAATGTCTTTTGAGTTGAATGACCGAGTTTTTTCCTTTATACAGTACTTTACAGTAAGAAATCGAGATTATACAAAAATGGTCTTGGCTCGTAAAGAGATTTTTTTTCCAATGTTTGATGAGACGATGGCTAAGCATGAAATGCCATTAGAAATTAAATATCTATCAATCATAGAATCCGGACTTGATCCACAGATCCGTTCCCGGGTTGGTGCGATGGGACTTTGGCAGTTTATGCCAGCTACCGGAAGAATGTACGGCATGAATACAAATAGTGAGGTGGATGATCGAATGGATCCCGAGCTTTCTACAGAAGCGGCTGCGAAATATTTAAAATCTCTTCATCGTATGTTTGGGGATTGGGAAGTTGCTATGGCAGCGTACAATTGCGGTCCAGGAAACGTAAGAAAAGCGATTCGAAGATCCGGTGGAAAGAAAACCTTCTGGGGAATTTACAATTATTTACCACGAGAAACCCGTAGTTATGTGCCTCAGGTGCAAGCAATGCTTTATATTCTAAATCACCTAGAAGAGCATAATTTTCATCCGGAAGACCCAACTTATGTCATGGAATATGAGAAAATTCGTTTTGATAGAGCACTTAGCTTGGATAAGCTCGCTGAACTAACAAACCTCTGTGTAGCAGATTTGAAGACTTTAAATCCAGCCATCAAGAATAATAAATTACCTGAAAGCAATAGAACTATGGCTCTTCGAATTCCGAAATCGAAAGTCCCATACATCAAAGAAAATCTGGCATGGTTAAATGATTCTCTAAACAATGCTCCTACGGTATTGCTAGCATCCAATGTACAAGTACAATCTGTCGAAGCTCTGGCGCAAGAAATCAAACAAAACAGCACTATCTACAAAGTAAGATCAGGTGATGTATTGGGATCAATTGCCCAACGTCATGGAGTTACTGTCACTCAGATCAAATCCTGGAACAATCTATCTTCAAACCTGATTCGAGTCGGTCAGACGCTAAGGATTAATTCAGGAATGTCAGGAAATATTGCCTCCACTCAAACAAACTCCTCAGGACAAACCACTTACACTGTCCAGCCGGGAGATTCCTTGTGGATTATTTCCAGAAAGCATGAAGGCTTAACTGTGGAGCAAATCAAGCGATTGAACAACCTCAATTCGAACAACATTAAGCCTGGCCAAAAACTAATAATCGGCTAATTCAAGGAAGAATCCCTCTTAGTTTGTTAATTTTTTTTAAGTAATGGCAATATTCAATGCCAAATAAGGATATGTGTTCTTATGTCGTTAATTTGACCCTATCCAAGAACCAAACGACCAAAAATGAAAACCTTTTCATCCATTCTCATAGCCCTAGTTATGGGTTGTATCCTAGCTTCCTGTGATTCAGATGGAACTACTGCAGATAGCTCAAAACCAAAAGCAAGGGGATCAATTGGGGAAATCATATTAGTGATTGACTCTGTAAAGTGGGCAGGACCTGTTGGAGACCAATTAAAAGAGATTTTCGAATCCGACATCCCCGGAATGATTCGTTCTGAAGCAAAATTCAAAGTAAATACCGTGGATCCGAGAGCGATGACCCGCATACTTAAAATGTCCACAAATCTGATATATGTCACAACTTTTGATGACAAGGGCTCAGCAAGTCAAGCGATCAATGCACAGTTCTCCAAGGAATCAAAGGAAAAAGCGATGAATGATCCTAACATTTATTCCTTAAGAATGGAGGATGAATATGCGATAGGCCAAGAAGTATTATACCTATTTGGCAACACTGAAGATCAACTTGTTGAAAACCTTAAGAAAAACGGAAGCAGATTACAGAATCTATTCGAAGTAAGAGAAAGAGGTAGATTGGAAAAAATTATTCTTGCAAGAAAAAATTCAGCAGCAGCATTCGAAGCAGAAAAGAATCTTGGAATCGAAATCAATGTGCCTGCCTCCTATCAGGTAGCAAAGTCTGAAGATGACTTTCTTTGGGTTAGACAAATTACTCCAAGTGGCAACAGAGCTGACATCAGCTTATTTTTCTATGAGACAGATTACACATCTGAAGAACAAACATTCCCTGCAAACATCCTCACGCTCAGAGACTCTATTACAAAACAACATATTTTCGGTGATCCAGAAGATCCCAGTTCTTATGTAGTATCCGAAAAACAAATCCCTCCAGCATTCAGAAACATGGTGATTAATGATAATTTTACCACTGAAATCAGGGGTGCCTGGAAAACCAACAACATCAGCATGGGTGGATCTTATTTAGGTTACCTTATGGTTGATCAGAAAAAAGGAAAACTTTACTACATTGAAGGGTTCGTGTTTTATCCAAATGAAATACACAGAGATGCCCTCCGTGAAATAGAGACAATTCTTCTCAACACAAATGTGAGTTGGAAAGAAGACCAGGGGGCCTAAAACCCAAATTATACTAGCTTTTATGGCAATCAAAATCCGCAAGGAAGACGCACTTAATTATCATACCCAGGGTTCTCCTGGCAAAATTGAAGTAATCCCCACCAAGCCGCTTTCTAGCCAGATGGATCTTGCTCTGGCATACTCGCCAGGTGTAGCAGAACCATGCAAGGAAATCGCCGCAGAAGTAGAAAACATCTATAAATACACTGCCAAAGGCAATTTGGTAGGCGTGATTTCTAACGGAACTGCTGTGTTAGGTCTTGGAGATATAGGCCCTGAAGCGTCCAAACCTGTAATGGAGGGAAAAGGAGTTCTTTTCAAGAAGTTTGCTGGAATTGACGTATTCGATATTGAGATCAATGAAAAAGATCCCAAAAAGTTAATACAAATCATAAAGTCTCTAGAGCCTACTTTTGGCGGTATTAACCTTGAGGATATCAAAGCACCTGAATGCTTTGAAATAGAGACTGAGCTCAAGAAGGAAATGAAAATTCCAGTCATGCATGATGACCAGCATGGCACAGCTATCATTTCTGGGGCAGCATTATTGAATGCCTTGGAGATCGTACAAAAGGATATTTCCAAAATCAAGTTAGTAGTGAACGGTGCCGGAGCTGCAGCGATTTCATGTACTCGATTCTACATTTCCCTCGGGATTAAAAAGGAGAATATTGTCTTATGTGATATAGTTGGTATCCTGCGATCCGATAGAACTGATCTTGATGATATCAGAAGAGAATTCTGTACAGACAGAGATCTTTATACGCTTACAGATGCATTACAGGATGCAGATGTATTTCTTGGACTATCTGCAGGAAATATCGTAAATCAGGATCAATTGAGATTAATGGCACCAAATCCAATTGTTTTCGCCTTGGCGAACCCTGATCCTGAAATCTCTTATGACCTTGCAGTTGCCACTCGTGAGGATTTGATCATGGCTACTGGAAGATCTGATCATCCTAATCAAGTAAATAATGTGCTTGGTTTCCCATACATTTTTAGAGGAGCATTGGACGTGAGAGCTACTGCTATCAATGAAACCATGAAACTTGCAGCAGCTCATGCAATAGCCAAACTAGCGAAAGAACCAGTTCCAGATATTGTTAATAAAGCTTACGGCGAAGATAAACTCGGTTTTGGGCGATTGTATCTGATTCCTAAGCCGCTTGACCCTAGATTGATTACTACCATCGCTCCTGCGGTAGCTAAAGCTGCAATGGAAACTGGTGTTGCCAAATATCCGATACAAGACTGGGAAGCATACGAATTAGAGCTTCAGGAGAGAATTGGCATTGACCAGAGATTGATGTCTGTCGTAATAGCCCGAGCCAAAAAAGATCCGAAACGTGTTGTATTTGCAGAAGCAGATAATAGAAAAATTCTCAAGGCTGCGCAGATCATCCGAGATGAAAAAATCGGAGAGCCGATACTTCTCGGTAATAGGGAAAAGATCTTATCTCTCATAGAGGACAATTCTTTGGATTTGACTAATGTCACCATCATTGATCCTATGGAAGAAAAAGAGATGCTGAAGAAATTTGCAGATATGCTCTTCCAAAAGCGACAAAGAAAGGGAATGACTATAGGAGATGCTGCAAGATTGGTCACTCAGAGAAATTACTTTGGTGCATTAATGGTAGAATCAGGAGCCGCAGACGCATTTATCTCAGGTCTCACCCGAGATTATCCTAAAACTATCTTGCCATCACTTCAAACTATTGGTGTGAAACCTGGTGTGAATCGAGTGGCAGGTATGTATATCATGAACACTCCAAAAGGACCATATTTCTTTGCTGATGCCACAGTAAACCTGAATCCTACCGCTGAAGAATTGGTTGAGATTATTGGTTTAACTGCGGATGCGGTAAGATTCTTTAATATGGAACCTAGAATTGCTATTCTTTCTTATTCCAACTTTGGCTCCGCTAAGGGAGATATTTCTGACAAAATGGCCAAAGCAACAGCTATTGCGCAGAAAAAATATCCAGACTTGGTAATCGAAGGAGAAATGCAAGCAAACGTTGCGATCAATGAGGACATCCAGCGTGAAATGTATCCATTCTCCAAACTCATCAATAAGAGAGCCAACACCTTAATATTCCCTGATTTGAGTTCTGGCAACATTGCTTATAAGCTTCTTGCCGAACTTGGAAATTCAGAAGCAATCGGCCCGATTTTGCTTGGAATGAACAAACCAGTGCATATTCTTCAGCTTGGTAGTTCCATTCGAGAAATCGTAAACATGGTAGCTGTAGCCGTGGTAGATGCACAATCCTCAAGCAGCTTATGATCGATTATCTAAGGGGAAAACTGGTATTCAAAGATCCAACCTATGTCATCATAGATGTAAACGGAATAGGATATCATGTGAAAATTTCGCTTCAAACTTATACAGAAATAAAGGATGAGGAGCAGATAAAGCTCCTCACCTTTCTTCATATTAAAGAGGACGCACATACACTTTTTGGATTCAAACAAGAGCATGAAAAACGTCTATTTTTATTGTTGCTTTCTATCAATGGAGTAGGTCCGAGCACCAGCTTAATGATTCTTTCTTCACTAAGCTCAGAAGAAATAGAGCAGGCCATTCTGGCTGGCGATGTAGCTACCATACAACATGTCAAAGGGATAGGTACAAAAACTGCTCAACGAATAATTTTAGAGCTGAAAGATAAAGTTGGAAAAGGCACATCTGATGGTTTAGTAGCACCGGCAGGCTTTTTGAAATCAAGCAATAAAATCCGCGAGGAAGCGTTACAAGCACTTATTACACTTGGTTTTCCAAAAGCTGCGGCAGAAAAGAATATAGCTGCTGTCCTCAAAAAAACCACAGGAGAAATTTCATTAGAAGATTTAATTAAAGCATCTTTAAAGACATCATAATTTCAAGTTGTATTGACCTTTTTGAGTGTACTGACTTTTTGCGGGAGGAGGTTTCTCGGTGGTTGGCCTGAATTAATCATCCTATTTGGTCTGCTACTAGCCTATTCCACTTCTGAGGCTCAACAAACCAATCCTGACAGTATTCAGTCCCGGATTGATTCATTGAATCGAAGGAGACTAACTCCCTCGTATTTGCTTTGGCAAAATCTGAGGACAAATCCCCTATTCCCTACGCGTAACCCATTTTTACAGTCACAAGTACCCTTTTTACAAGCTAATCCTATTACTCAAAATGTAGAGGTAAAGGTTGATTCCACGCTTCGCTACAATGTCGTCGATCAAATCGACACAGTCCGAGTTGGCAATGAACAAGAATACGATTTTGAGCAATTTTCAAAAATTCAAGAATATAAAGTAAGGCAAGACTATTGGCGGAGTAGGGCTCGTGGTGGAGACGGGGAAAGTGCAGTAGAAGGAAGAGGTTTAATTCCTCCACTGACCGTTAGCCCTTCTTTTGATAGAATATTTGGGGGGAGTGAAATAAACATCGTACCATCAGGATATGTAAACCTAGATTTCGGGGCTATTTTCCGACGAGTAGATAATCCTACCCTTCCAATTAGACAGCAACAAAACGGAGGATTCAATTTTGACCAGCAGATCCAAATGGCTGTCAATGGGACTTTAGGAGAAAAAGTAAAAATCGGAGCCAATTTCGACTCAAATAATTCTTTCGATTTTCAAAATCAGATGAAACTTGAATTCACTGGTTTTGAAGAGGACATTATCCAATCCATTGAAATCGGTAATGTCAGCATGCCAGTCCAAAACCGATTGATACAGGGAGCTCAGAATCTTTTTGGGGTTAAAACACAGCTTCAATTCGGGAAATTAGGTGTAACTGCTGTAGCTTCCACTCAACGAGGGCGTCGAGATAATTTAACGATCGATGCTAATGGTCAAGGAAGATCATTTGATATTCAAGCTTCGAAATACGATGACAACAGACATTTCTTTATCGCCCATTTCTTCCGGGACAATTACGAAAGGTGGTTGAGAGGACTTCCACAGGTTCTCTCAGGTGTAAATGTAACGAGAATTGAGGTTTATATTATGAACCGGGCCGCCAATACTCAAACACTAAGAAACTTTGCGGCATTCATGGATTTGGGTGAAGGAAGTGTATTATTGAATCCTACCAATCCCAATATTGGACCAGGAAACCCCTCAGCACCTGCAGGGAATTCTGCAAACAATCTATATTCAAACATATCCAATAACCCTGCTTTTCGTCCATTTGATACAGGGTCGAGAGCGATGGAATCAAGCTTGGGGCTAAGAAAAGGTGTTGACTTTGAACAAATCAATGGAGCTAGAAAATTAGATCAAACTGAATACTTTTTTAACCCACAACTCGGCTATTTATCACTTTTCAGAAGACTTCAAAATGATGAGGTTCTCGCAGTTTCCTATGAATATACCTACAACGGGCAAGTGTTTAAAGTCGGAGAATTAACAGAAGACTATCAAAGCCGACAAGAAGATGAGCTGATTTTCATGAAACTTCTTCGTCCTGCACGGATTAATACCCGAGTGCCTACTTGGGATTTGATGATGAAAAACGTCTATAGCCTGAATGCAAATCAAATCACTCGGGATGGTTTTCAACTTCAGGTAATCTACAGAGATGATAGAACAGGTCTGGACAACCCATCGCTTTTGGAGGGTGCAGAAGTCAAAGACAAGCCATTGATTCGGCTGACGGGGCTGGACAATTTAAATCCCCAGAATGATCCTGCCCCAGATGGGAATTTTGACTTTGTAGAAGGACTAACCATACTCACAGATCGAGGTCTATTGGTATTCCCTGTACTAGAACCTTTTGGGTCGAACCTTGAAAAATTTTTTCAACCAGGCGAAGTAGTCCTCAAAGACAAATATGTTTACGATACGCTTTACAGAACCACTCAGGCAGATGCCGAACTAGTCACTAGGCTAAACAAATATTTTATCAAAGGACGATTGACGGCTGGCTCTGCAAGCGAGATCCAATTGCCTGGACTTAATATCGCTCCTGGCTCTGTGATTGTTCAGGCAGGTAATATCCCACTGACTGAAGGCGTTGACTTTACAGTTGACTACAATGTAGGGAGGCTTGTCATTATCAATGATGCAATACTTCAATCGGGCAAACAAATCAATGTGAGTTTTGAAAAAGCCGATTTGGTATCCTTCCAAACACGAAGTTTACTGGGTACTCGAATGGATTATTTGTTCAGTGACAAGTTTAATGTAGGAGGTACTTTTCTTTATTTAAATGAAAGACCAAATGTCACCAGAATCGCCACAGGGAGTGAGACCTTAAGAAATAGCCTTTGGGGATTGGATGGCAATTTCAGCGATGAATCACGATGGCTCACCAAAATGGCCGATGCACTGCCATTTACAAGTACAAAGGAAACCTCCCTTGTGCAGATAAGCGGAGAGTTCGCACATCTCATTCCCGGAACATCAAATCGTGTGAATGGAGAGCAAGCTTCATATATAGATGATTTTGAGGCGGCAATAACACCCTACAACTTAGGAGGAGCTGCCAACCAAAATTGGAAGCTGTCATCTACGCCACAAACCTTTGATGATAGATTTGACCTAAGTAACCAGACTGAAGACAATCTAGGAGCTGGTTACCGCAGAGCTAGAGTTGCTTGGTACAATATTGATAATATTTTCTATAGAGAAAGTGGCCCGGGGGTTCCACCCAATATAACTCGGGAAGACCGAAGAAATCACTATGTAAGACGAGTACTTCCTCAGGAGATCTTCCCTCAACAAGATCGTGAGGTGATTGTAACACCTGAGCCTCTTTTTGAACTAGCTTACTTTCCAAGTGAACGAGGAATGTATAATTACAATACTGACCTGACTACAAACGGATTTCTCCCAAATCCAAAAATGAATTTCGGCGGAGTAACCAGAGCTATTACTACCGAAGTTGATTTTGACCGCACAAATATAGAATACATAGAATTCTGGCTATTGGATCCATTTATTGAAGGGGAAAACGGCCGAGTGTTGGACGGTAACTTTAATCAGAACAACACAACCGGAGGTAAACTTTTTATCAATCTTGGAGATATCTCTGAGGACATCTTGAAAGATGGTCGCCACGCTTTCGAAAATGGACTTCCTGCAGATGGAGATCCTGCCGAGACAGGTCAAAATGAATGGGGAAGAATCACCCGTGAGCAATACTTACTACCGGCATTTGATAATTCAGAGACATCTAGGCAAAATCAGGATGTCGGTTTGGATGGATTGAAAAATGAAGATGAAGCTACTTATTTCGGAAGTCGATTCTTAAATCGCTTAAATGTAAATGCTACCGCTCGAAATGAAATTCTCCAAGATGTTTCAGGAGATTTATTCAAATATTACTTAGACGATAATTTTGATCAAAACGACGTTAAAATTCTAGAGCGTTATAAAAAATTCAACGGAATGGAGGGCAATACCCCGGTAACTGCCAATGAAAACCTTCCATACACTCCATCTGGATCAAACACTCCAGACAATGAGGATTTGAATACTGATAACACCATCAACGAACTGGAGAATTACTACTCATACGAAATGGACCTGAAGCCAGGCAGCATGGTAGTGGGTCAAAATAATATCGTAGACAAAACTACCGCTAATGTAAATGGTGAAAATGTAGATTGGTACTTATTCCGCATTCCTGTCCGTCAGCCTGACCGTGTAGAAGGTGACATCACAGGATTCAAATCCATCCGATGGTTCAGAACCTATCTGACTGATTTTGAGCAACCAGTAGTACTTAGAATGGCCAACTTCCGAATGGTAGGCAGCCAGTGGAGAGTTTTTCAGGAATCACTTTTTGAGCGAGGACTATTCGAAATCCCCGAGCCTGACAATTCGAATGTCACTGTGGACGTAGTGAGTATAGAGGAAAACAGTCAGGGAAGTGCCACCGAAAGCCCTTATGTACTACCACCAGGCATTATTAGAGACCGTGACAATACCTCAACGGTAGAGAGAAGATTAAATGAACAGTCGCTACGAGTTTGTGTAGAAGACCTTGGGGCTAAAGATGCAAGAGCAGTTTTCAAAAATGTCACGCTGGATTTGGTACAGTTTGAACGAATTAAAATGTTTCTACATGCCGACAGTGAAGACGCTATGGATGGCGAAATTACAGCGTTTTTAAGACTAGGGACTGATTATACGGATAACTATTACGAAATAGAAGTGCCGCTTTTGATCACGCCAAAAGGTACACGGGATCCTGCGCAGATTTGGCCAGCAGAAAATGAAATCGACATTGCAATTCAGGAAATAGTAGGAGTGAAAGTAGCGCGTGACAATCAGCAAGTACCATTAAATATTCCATTTTCACAGCAAGTGGGTCGGTACACTGTTACTGTGGTAGGTCGCCCTGAATTGAATCAATCCCAATCTTCTATGATAGGTGTGCGAAATCCCGGTACAAATGGCGGTGGAAGTCGTAGCATATGTATTTGGGCCAATGAGCTCAGAGTTACAGGTGCTACCAAATCGAACGGCTGGGCGGCAAATGCGCTAATGAATGTGAAAATCGCTGATGTAGCAGTAGTCTCTGGTTCTATCAGACACAATTCCATTGGCTTTGGAGGATTAGAAACTAGACTTTCTCAACGGTCAAGATCTGCTACCACCCAGTATGATATTTCCACCAATGTGGACATTCACAAACTTTTGCCAGAAGGACTAGGCGTGAGTATTCCCATGTATTTCTCTGTGGAAAATAGCACTACAAAACCTGAATACGACCCTTTAAATCCCGATGTACCGTTTGAGGTAGCTTTGCAAAAATTCGAGACGCAAGATCAAAAAGATGCTTATCGAAAAATCGCTTTGGATCAAGTAAACCGCAAAAACATAAGCTTCAATAACGTTCGGAAAATCAAGACCAATCCTGATTCAAAAAATCATTTTTATGACCTAAGCAACTTGTCATTTTCCTATGCTTTTGGGATAATGAGTCAGACAAATGCTCAAATTCAGGAATACAATTACAAAACCTATCGCGGCAATGTCACCTACAGTTACCAACCAAAGCCTCTTGCTATAGAACCATTCAAAAACGCAGGTTTTCTTGACTCTCCGCATTTGCAATTAATCAAAGATTTCAATTTGAACCTTTCTCCTACCCTAGTATTAGCTAGATTAGATATAGATCGCAAGCATTTGCGTTCCCAGTATAGAAATGATCAGCTCAGTACCGTTGGAGTTGACCCACTTTTCCAAAAAAGCTTCTTTATGAATCGCTTTTACTCGGTGAATTGGGACCTGACAAAAAACCTTCGGGTAGATTATACCGGAAGTGTAATGGCAGTAGTAGATGAACCCCAGGGCGACTTGGATACAGAGCAAAAATCTGATTCTGTACGGTATAATGCATGGAGATTCGGCCGGCGTACAAATTATAACCATAGTATAAATCTTAACTATACGCTACCGCTGGACAAGTCCCCTATTACAGACTGGATTAAAGCGGACTATAAATACATCACTACTTATACTTGGCTGACGGGCGCAATAGGACAAAAGGATACACTTGGAAATTCCATTCAAAACACCCGAGATCAATCTATCAACGGTAAGCTAGATCTAATCAAACTATATAACAAAAACAAAAAACTGGCAGCTCTAAATGCCCCAAAACGACCGAGTATTCCAGGAAGACCAGGTACACAAGCTGAAGATACCATTGGAACTCCTTTCACTAATAAGCTACTGAAAACACTTATGATGGTGAAGGAAGTCACCTTCAATTATGGGAAAATTGAAGGAACCTTTCTGCCTGGATACATGCCTAACACAGGGCTATTAGGAATGGATCGCGCGTTTGAATACCCAGGCTTAGCATTCTTATTAGGTAGTCAAGATCCGAGTATCAGAAACGAATTCGCGCAAGCTGGTATCATGGCGCCAAGCAGTGAGCTCACGCAGACTTTTAGACAGAGTAGTGTAATTAACATGAGGTTTGGCAGCTTGATAGAACCATTCCAAGACTTTAATATCACACTAAATGCCACAAAACGAGAAGTGGGTGATTACCAGGAAATCTTCAGGAATTCTATTGATAACCCCGGAGTTTACGAGTCTATAAGTCCAAATAGACTAAGTGCTTACAGCATCACTACGATTATGCTTGGCACGAGCTTTAGCAAAGATGGTTTTGACAACGTTTCACCTCTATTCACGGATTTTGAAAATAATAGAGCAATTATCAAGAGTAGGCTGGACGCAATGGACGCGGGGGGAGAATATTCAATTAATGGCCAAGATGTATTGATTCCTGCGTTCCTCGCAGCCTATAGAGGTAAGGATGCCGCCCTTTTCAACCTTAACTCTTTCCCCAAAGTACCATTACCAAATTGGCGTTTGGATTATCGTGGGCTTTCTAGAATCAAAGGACTAAGTGACATATTCAGCAGTATCAATATCCAACATATGTACACTTCAACATATGATGCCAGTAATTTCTCCAACTCCCTTCAATATCAGCAAGGCTTAGAGCTCTACAATACATTACAACAAATCCCCAGACCTAACCAGGTAAATGAAGAAGGACAATTCATCCCAGTATATGTCCTAAATGATATTATCCTAACCGAGCGATTTGGCCCGCTGATCGGAATAGACATGCTAACAAAAGACAGGTTAAATATTGCGATCGTATACAATAAAGAACGAAATCTTGGCCTAAACTTCTCTAACTCGCAAGTGACAGAGCAGAAAAGTAATGATTTTGGATTGACTTTGGGCTACACGAAAGCTGGGGTTAAAATACCTTTCAAATTTCAAGGAAGACAAACTGTTCTTAAAAATGACCTTCAGTTCAATTTGGATTCCAAAGTAGTGAGTACCACACAAATTCAGCGTAAGATCGGGGAAGGCAGCACCGTCACAAGTGGCAACTTAAATATCTCAATTAGACCAACTATCTCCTATCTGATTAACCAAAACCTAAACCTTACCCTTTATTTCGATAGAACTATTAATGATCCTAGAGTTACAACGGCCTACAAGCGAACTTCTACAGCTTTTGGTGGTCAACTTCGATTTAATTTAGGACAATAGATTTCATCCTTACTTGATTCCTATTAATTTTGACTCCTATATAACTATTCACAAATATGGATTTCCCTCAAGAACTAAAGTACACCAAAGACCACGAATGGGTTAAAATTGATGGTGATGTTGCTACTATTGGAATCACTGAATTTGCCGCAGGTGAATTGGGTGATATTGTTTATGTTGAAGTTGAAACAACCGGTGACACTCTGGACACCAACGAAGTTTTTGGTTCTGTAGAAGCAGTAAAAACCGTTTCTGATTTATTTATGCCTGTCGCTGGTGAGATTCTGGAAGTAAATCCTGACCTGGAAGATTCTCCAGAACTAGTGAATGAGTCTCCTTACGAGAAAGGTTGGATGATTAAAGTAAAAATCACTGGCGATCTTCCATCTGATTTACTGTCTGCCTCTGAGTATGCAGAGTTAGTAGGAGAATAAACAAACCCATTTTGAGATTAGGAATAGCAGTAATTTGGCTCTTATTTATCACTGTTGCCATGTTGACTCCTGGGGATAATTTCCCTGATTCTTCATTTAACTTCGCGGATAAAATCATTCACTTTATTTGTTTTGGCACCTTGAGTTTTCTTTGGTGTGGAGTAGGCGTAAAAAGAGCTTTTGTTAATGGCTTAGAAGGAAGAGTTCTTAGCAACTATTTAATTTTCGGCATTGCCGCAGGAATAGTTTTAGAATGTGCGCAACTATATATCCCTTTCAGATCTTTCGATTATATGGACATGATTGTCAATGAAATAGGTGGAATAGCAGGTTTATTAGCATATTTTAAGATTCCAACAACAAAGATTGGTTTGGATTAGTGCCTATTAATTATTACAATTGTTAAACTGAAATAGAAGAAAAATTAACCTTTATAAACCAAACTTATCATGGAAGCAAAAAAGACTCCCAGTGCTGATCTAACCAAAAAGTCAGGAATGTTCCTGAACCTTGGTTTGGCAGTAGCTGTAGGTGCTACCCTTGCTGCCTTCGAATGGAAGTCATTTGACGATGGTTCATTGAAAGACCTTGGTCAAGTAACTGACAACTTCGAAGAATTGCTAGATATTCCTATCACTGAGCAGCCACCACCACCACCACCACCACCTATTGAGCAGCCTATCCTTAAGGAAATTCCTGATGAAGTAGAAATCGAGGAGAAAATAGAAGTTAACTTTGATGTCGATGTAAAGGAAACTACTGTAATCAAAGAAGTAGTAATTGCTGAAGCTCCAGTAGAAGAAAAAGTAGATGCTATTTTTGATGTGGTTGAAACACAGCCTGAGCCTCCAGGGGGGATGACAGGTTGGAATCAATACCTTTCTAAAAACCTGAAATATCCAACTCAAGCAAGAAGAATGGGTATAGAAGGTACAGTAATTGTAGTATTCGTAGTTAACACGGATGGTTCTATTCAAGACGTTGAAGTATTGAGAGGAATTGGCGGAGGTTGTGACGAAGAAGCTGTTAAAGTAGTAAAAGCTGCTCCTAATTGGACTCCAGGAAAACAGCGTGGACGACCAGTACGTACTCGTATGAGACTTCCGATTAGATTCAAACTTAGCTAATCATTTAGACCCGAGAAATCGGGTCTTTTTTTTTGCCATATCTTTAACAACTTTTAGCTTAGTTAAATAGTGTTAGTAGATTAGTATCAGTGAGTTATCTAGTGTAATTTATTAGAGTAGTTTTTTCTAACCTCTAATAATACACTCATGGAACACAAAAAAAATCCAAAGTCTGATCTGAAAAGATGGTCAGCGACATTGTTTAACTTGGGACTGGCAATCAGTCTAGGATTAGTTTTGGTGGCTTTCGAATGGAAAGCTAAAGATCAAGGAATTGTCAAGACATTTGATGGAATGAAAGATGATTGGGATGATATTGAAATTCCCGTTACAATTCAAACTCCTCCGCCTCCACCACAGGTTCCCATTGAGATAATTATCAAGCCAAATGATATTGTAATTGATGACCTCTCTGATCTTAAACTCGATATAAACGCAACTGAGGAAACCATCATCCCAGAAGTAGAAATATCAACTCCGCCGGTGGTCGAGGATATAGATAAAATAGAAAATTTTGTAGATGTTCAAGCGATGTTTAAAGGTGGGATGGATGCTTGGTATGCATATCTCAACAAAAACCTTAAATATCCTTCACAAGCCAAAAGAATGGGAATAGATGGTATGGTCATAGTCCGCTTTGTAGTTAACACTGACGGCTCTATTCAAGACATAGAAATGGTGAGAACAATTGGTGGTGGGTGCGATGAAGTAGCCAAGGAGGTAATACAAAACTCGCCAAATTGGAATCCTGGGAGAATTGGCGGAAGAGCTGTCAGATCTCGTATGACTATGCCTATTCGCTTTAGGCTCAACTAGACAAAAGAAAACATCTTGCAAAAAAATAAGAGGCTGTCTCATAAGTAGGGACAGCCTCTAATTTGTACGGGTAGGTATCTGAGAAAAATTCCAAATACTCAAATGTCAGGCTGTTGATTTAAGTTATGAGACAACCTCTTTTTCTATAATACATTAAGTGCTTGCTCTTTCACTTTTTCAAGTTCATCCTTCATCAGGATTACATGTTTTTGCATTCCTGCATCATTTGCCTTCGAACCAATGGTATTGATCTCTCTGCCTATTTCCTGACTGATAAAACCTAGCTTTTTACCTTGGCTGTTTTCTTCATCAAGACACTTTTCGAAGTACTTTAAATGTGTATCAAGCCGCACAATCTCTTCGGTAATGTCTAGTTTTTCGAAGTAATAAATCAA
Organism: Algoriphagus aurantiacus; assembly: GCF_035156405.1. Taxonomy (NCBI): domain Bacteria; kingdom Pseudomonadati; phylum Bacteroidota; class Cytophagia; order Cytophagales; family Cyclobacteriaceae; genus Algoriphagus; species Algoriphagus aurantiacus. The sequence continues at coordinate 125,321 of NZ_JAXRUT010000010.1, forward strand.
CTCCTGCTCAAAGCGATTAGCATCAAAAGAGTTCTCATCAAGCCATTCATTGAAATGATTTCGGATCTTTTGCTTCATTCTATCTTTTCGATTCCCTTCTTCCTCCTCAATTTTCTTCAAGCCAGTAGCTATCGATTTGATATTTCCTTGAAGTTTCTCTTCCAGAGAATTTCCCTCGTCCTGTCTGAAGGAATCACATTTATTTAATGCTATTGTCAGTACTTTTTTGATTTCATCCCAATCTGCCTGATCATCTCTTTGCTCACCTGTCACCTGTGTGATTACACTTGGAGATTGCAATGCCAGCTTAAAAATATCCTGAGAATTATCATTAACGCTTTCCGCAAGTCCTTTGTACTTTTGGTAAAACAAGTTGAACAGATCTTCATTAATGCTAACCGGCATTTCGGCAGATCCCTTAGATTGGAAATCAATCGAAATACTCACCTTGCCACGATCCAAAATAGATTGAACCAGATTCCTGATTTCTAGCTCCTTATCATTAAACTGTCTAGGGCTTCGGATGGTAAGATCCAAAAATTTCGAATTGAGCGTTCGTACCTCCACTTGGATCACCATTCGCTCATCCTCAAATCCGGCATTTCCGAAGCCGGTCATTGATTTGATCATATTAAAATTTGTAGTTAGAAATTGAAGCCCAAAGTTACGTAGAACTTTAAGTCTTCCGCTTCATAATTTCGAATAGGTCTTGCTACATCAAATTTGACATAATAGTTTAGCAAAACCGTTCTTAACCCTGCTCCATAACTTTGTAGCCATGGGTTATTGAAATTATTGAGTACAATAGTAAATGGAGATCCTTGCGTATTAATCACTTCTGTATTTTGATCATTCACGCGCTCCCAAGGGGCAGAGTCATTCCAAGCCGAACCAATATCATAAAAACCTATCAATTGGAAATTCCTGATGAAATTTGAAGTGATATTGCCTCTTGTCAAATAAGAGAAAACTGGAATTCTCAATTCAGCAGTAAAAGTGACCATATTTCTTCCGCGAATTTCGTCATAGTCATATCCTCTCAGGTCAACAAAATCCGCGAAAAGGATATTGGAATTTTCTGCACCAGTAGGGTTTCTGATTGGTGACGATTCTGGTCTATTGGATGGTGGTCGGTAAAACTCATTGAATAACCAGTTATCCATTCCTCCAACCATATAGGTCTGTGGATTATTTCCCATAAATGATCCAGCATAAAGTCTTGCTGCGAGAACAATATTCTTATGGATTGTTTTGTATTCTCTCAGATCCAGGAAGAAATTCCCAAATGAACGTTCCTTTTCATTGAAAGATTGATACTGCGTATAGCCAATTTTAGCTTTAAAACCAGTCTGGGAATAAAGCCCTAGAGGTTGTGTACGATCATAAACAAACTCTGCCTTTCCACCAATATAATTGACATCAAGACGATTTTGATCTGAATCTTTACCGTTTATTAGGGAATCAGAATTGAGGTTGAAATATTGTGTTCTTGCTGCAAAAGGAGAAAGCGTAAATTTGGCGTTTGCATTCAACGGGTAAGAAATCGCAGCTTCCACTTTGGTCAGCACATATTTCTGAAATGTAATATCTCCTTCGGTAACCCGAATTGTCTTACGATCAAATCTCCCTTTGAAATCAACTCTACTTTTCAAATACTCATATTCAAAGAATACATCGCCTCCCGACCTAAAATCAAGGGTAGTCATTACACCACCTTGAAAGGAATGATTATCGAGCAAATCGGTCATTTTTCCCGTAAGGCCAATCCCAAAACCTCGCAAAGGATCTACGACAAATCGGGTATTGATATTATTGATGAAAAACTGAGGCTCCATTGGCCTAGGCCCTGTTACTCTCTTTTTCAAACTCTCCCTTCTAAATGCTTCTAGCAAATTTGTCTTGTTCTCAGCTGCCGCGGCAACAGGTGAGGTAAGATTATTTGGCAACGTATCGAAAGTATAATTATCTGTATTGATTCCATTTTTAGACTCAAAACTTAGGCGTTTGAGATCAATCGATGAGGTTGAATTTTTTGAGATAGTATCGAGCTTGGTTAAAGGCTGGGTAGAAAGATTCGCATCCTGAGTTACTGTTGGTAAATTTTCTCTGGCCTCTTTTTCTTCCAAAAGCCTTCTAGCAGCCAATCGTTCATTCAAACTCTTTGCTTGTTCCAACTGTATTCTTGGAGTACTTGGAGTAAATTGATCTACATTAGAAAAACTTTCTACCACCAAATAGCTTTCTCTACCGTCTCGGATAGAATAAGCCATTCTATTCATTCTAGAATTGACATCGAATGCTTCTATACTTTTATTGAAAGCAGAAATCTGATTAGAAACCTGATTTCCAATGCTCATTCGCATTAGGTTATTTATACCGCTGAGATCACTTAGGTAAACAATTGAATTACTATTAACCTTTCTAGGCCTAATATTCTTACTATTTGAGTTGGTCAGCTGCTTAGTGACTATTGTGTCTGTCACTTGCACCATGTACAGATTATAATAATTAGGTAAAGAAGTCAACTCAAGATTTTTGCCTAAAAGTGAATCTGGTAGATCCTTTTGGTTTGATGAGTAAATAATGGTTGAATCATTCAGAAAAACTGGAGTCAATTGATCAAAAGAATCATTTGTCAACCTTTGCCCTGCACCTCTTGCATTTAGACTATATATATCAGACTTTCCATTTGAGATTGCTGAAAGAACCATATTCTTCCCTGTACTATTGAAGTCAAGGCTTAGGATTTGCGTGATATTCCTAAGGAAAATCTTGTCCTGATTAGAGCCATCAATTGACCTCAACCTCAGTGTAGTAAATCCTCTTTTGAAGGAAGCAATGGCGATATTCGCTGAATCTCGCCAAGCGATTATCGGCGAGGTGAAATTAGCATCTTGGTCTTGCAAGGATGTCCCACCTGCAAAAATTGTTTGCTCACGACCTGTGCTTACATCCCTAACCTGAACTTTGTATTTGCCCCCATTATTGATCACATAGGCCAGATTTAAGCCATCAGGACTGAACTTGATATCATTAATTGCTCCTATCACTCTCGGAGAAGTTTCTGCTACAGCTGCGTCTCTGTTCGGATCTTTAAATGTGGTAGAAACTTGCTTATTAATATCCAAATAATACTTTTTCCAATCCTCAGTGAAGGTTTTATAATTTAAACCAACAGTATTCGCAATACTATTTTCCTCATTTCTATTTATTCTAGAAAGGTTAAGAATACTAGATACATACCTTCTCCCATATCTTTCAGCAATGTAATTCCAAACAGATTGCCCAACCAAAGCAGCTTCCTTTTCCTTTAACTTAAGGATTTTTGGCGTTTCATCTTCTTGGAGATAATGTCTGACAAAATCATCCATCTCCCTGCTCCAACCTTTTGCCAAGTACAAGGCAATACCATCCACATACCACTCAGGAAAGCTGTTGGTAAGATTGGATTGGAAAGCATCAGAAACAGAAGAACCATAAAGCATTTCTTCAATGATCACTTTTGTGGTTCCATAAATCAAATCTTCTTTGAATAAATCAACCTCACCCTTATATGCTACTTCAGCTAAAAGTCTGTTGAAATTGGTTTGACCCTGCTCATTATATTCTTCCTTGTTGAGATTAACATTACTCTGTAAAAGTTCTTCTGGAGAGTTATAAATATAAATTTTAGGCTTTGTGTAGGCCACATAACCAATCATCTGCGTGAGTCGGTTAAACTCACTTTCCAGATAATCAATGGCCATCTTGGCATTTGCACCACCTCGGTCATAATAGTAAACCTCAAAATTATTTGAGGAATAGAAATACCATTCAAATTGCTGGTGCTGAATTCTATTTTTCCCAAAACGCTCTTGGTCAAATTGAGCAAGAGCAAAAAATGAATTCAACCATAACCCAGCAAAAATTAAAATTCGGAAGAGGTGATATCGCATTCGATTTGCTGAAAGATGTCTTTAAATATAATTAAAATACCGAGCTATGTCCACTTCTGGGTCAATAGCATGATCATTTAGTAGATAAGAAACCATTTGTTCACTAAAATAAGGAATTAGTGACACTCCCTTGGCCCCAAAACCATTAAATATGTAAACGCCTACCTCAGTAGGATGTTTTCCCAAAAATGGTTTTCTATCTCTAGTAGCAGGTCTAATTCCTGCCTTATGGCTAACAATTTCCTCCGCTGGTAGTCGGACCAAATCTGTCAACTTCTCCAAAAGTTCTGCTTTGGCAGCATCGGTTGGTCCAACATCCAAATCGTGCTTCGTATAAGTCGATCCCACCCGATGTACTCCATTTCCAAGATGAACTCTGAAAACTCCCCTGTTCACAACATAATCAGGAGTAAATTCTTGTTTTACTTCCAATATTTCTCCTTTGACTGGGGCAAAAGGCAGGAAATTGAAAAACCTAGAATTCATAGCTCCAAGGCCATTACAATAAATAACTGCATTTACCTGTAAATCTCGATATGACCAATAGCCCTCCTCACGTGTTAATATAGACTCATCAAATTTTCCCACAATCAATTCCTCCTTAAAATACGAAGACATTGCATCAAGTAGATTATTGATATTAAGCCAACCCGAATTGCGCAGCATCACTCCGCCATAAGGATCCTTAAGATAGTTGGATTGACTTTCTGAATAAATCTTTTCCAAATATGCCTCAAAGCCGGGATCAGCACTATGCCCCATCCATTCGTTTTGTTCTTCTATCGTTAAAAAAGGCCTGTAGATAGCCTTCTCCGTAAGGAATTCACTTCCAGCAAGCCTTTCTAGTTCTTTGTAAAATGGCTTAATCACGGGGAAAAGAGCATCGGCCTTCCATGTTTTAACCATCTTCCTACCCGTCACAGAATTAAAAAGTCCTGCAGCAATTCTACTCGAATTATTAGCTCCAGGTTGATCGATTATCCTAATTTTCTTACCAGCTTGCTTCAGTCTATAGGCTAGTGCTGTACCAGCAAGTCCCTGCCCAACGAGCAAAAAATCAATTTCCATAGCCCAAAATAAAGGTTTAATTCCTTATTTTGTTCCATTACTGATATACATTTCCAATGCTTCATATTAAGTCTTTTACATTCAACCCTTTTGAGGAAAACACCTATTTGTTATATGACGAAAAAGGCAATGGCACTTTGATTGATCCAGGCTGCTTTGATCTTGGTGAACGAAAAGAGTTGCTGGATTTTGTGACGGAGAAGAAGATTCGTATCACCCAACTACTGAATACGCACTGCCATATTGATCATGTCTTGGGAAATGCATGGGCGAAAAAAACATTCGGCGTCGAACTTCTAATCCACAAAGAAGAAGCTGCGGTCCTAAAGGCAGTAGAAGTTTACGCACCCAATTACGGTTTTGTAGGCTATGAAACCAGTGAAGCAGATGGATTTCTGATCGAGGGAGAAGAGATCAAAGTTGGTGATGAAGTGCTCAAAATCATCTTTGTCCCCGGACATGCTCCTGGTCATGTCGCTTTTTACCATGAACCTTCAAATCAGTGCATAGCCGGCGACACGTTGTTTAGAGGCAGTATTGGTCGCACAGATTTACCAGGTGGAAACCATGATTTACTTTTGAGCAAGATCAAGTCAGAGCTTTTCTCGCTACCTGAGCAAACGGTGATCTACCCAGGACATGGTCCTGAAACTACGATAGCTTTCGAAAAAACTCATAACCCTTTCGTGGGTATAAATGCAAGACTTTGAAAATCAAATCTCATATCCCAAATGCAATAACTCTACTCAATTTACTTTCAGGAGTAATCGGAATTATTTGGGTAATCAATGGAAATATTGTTTCAGGAGCCTATTTTATCATTTTAGCTGCGGTCTTTGACTTCTTTGATGGCTTTGCCGCTAGACTGCTAAACGTACAAGGCGAAATAGGAAAACAAATCGACTCTTTAGCTGACATGGTGTCTTTTGGTGTACTTCCAGGGATGATCCTTTTTCAAATGGCCCAAGTCAACAGCAACATAGTTTGGCTACCCTACCTCACTTTGATAGTCCCACTATTATCAGCTGTTAGGTTAGCAAAGTTTAATTTGGACACCAGACAAAGCGATAAATTCATTGGTTTACCTACTCCTGCAAATGCACTATTTATGAGCACCTTACCTTACTTTGCCATAGAATGGCCATGGGTTGGAACTTGGCTCACCTCACCTTTTTTCTTGGTGGGAATAGCTTGGATATTTTCAATTTTACTACTTGTTGAGATACCACTAATCGCATTGAAATTCAAGTCCTATTCCTTGATAGAAAATAAATTCAGGTACACGCTTTTGGCAATTGGACTCGCACTTATCTTACTGTTCGGTCTGGCAGGTATTCCACTGGTAATACTAGCATACTTAGGTTTATCACTAGTGGAAAATAGTATGATTCCCAAATGATTAGCCAAAACTACAAGCTTCTATTCTTCTTACTTTTCAACGTTCTGTTGATTGAATCAGCTTCTAGTCAAAATTCATTTTTCAAATTTAAAATCGCTGAGGAAGGAATCTATAGAATAAGTGCCAGTCAAGCTCAAATGCTAGGCATCAATTCGTTGGAAGAAGTGGCAGTTTTTGGATACCCGGGGATGCTGCCCCAACTTGTGCAAAACGAAAACTTAGAACTGCAAGAAATTCCAAGTTTGAAAAAAGACGGTAATTTATATGTCTATCTTTCATCCCCTCATAGCTATACCTTTAATGAAGATGGGATTGATTATCGACACAATCTATATGCTGATTCTATCAGTTTTCTGATTGGGACATCCCAAAACTCAAAGAGAATAACAACGGAATACGGGCAAGCAGGCACTTTAGCTCCAGCTGTTCTTTACCAATGGAACTGGCTCAAGGAGGAAGAAAATAACATTTTAAATTCAGGCCGAGTTTGGTATTCACGTGCAGTCGCCCCAGGGGTAACACGAGGATATTCCTTCCCTTTAACAACAAATGCTAGTGCCAGCTGGAAATTTTTCGCAAAAGTAATGGGTAGGTCAAGCACTGAATCGAAAATAAGCTTGGCAGCAGATGAGTTGATTATTGGAGAGAGTTCATTCGACGGAATTCCAAGCAGTACTTATGCTATTAAAGGTCAAGAATCCAGTGTTGATGAAAGCTTTTTACCTGTTGGCAATAAAATAGAGAGGTTGAGAATTTCATTCCAAACTTCAGACATAAATGGATCGGGGTATTTTGAATTTATAGGGATTGGCGTACCTCATGCTACTGATGCCTTAGATGAAGGAGTTTATTCTTCTAGTCAAGCAGCTGCAATTCCCATATCTCCTTCGGCTGGTTTATCTGTTTGGGAAATAAGCGATTTTTTCAACCCAAAAGCACTCGATCTCAGTTCAAAATCTATTGTTTCTGGAAAGAAATTTATTGTTTTTAAAGAGGAAGGAACCAAAGAAATATCACAAATAGAATCAGCAAATCTTGCGCTAAGAACGCAATCCTCTTGGCCAGACTTATTAATTATTGCTCCTAAACTACTGACTAATTCCGCAGAGAAACTCAGTCTGCACAAAATCGGAATGGGCATCTATGCTGAGGTTGTGTACCTCGAAGATATTTACGATTCATTCGGGTATGGCAACCCCGACCTAAACGCAATTCGCAATTTGATTGCTTGGCATTATCATCAAGGAGGAAAACTCCAAAATGTCTTAATCCTTGGCAAAGGGACTTTTGATTACAAAGGTATTTTGGGAGGAAGACCAAATCTGGCACCTATTTATACCAGTAGAAACAGTTTAAATCCCTTGACTACATTCAGCTCAGATGATTATTTTTCCCTACTTGAATTTGGCCAAGGCGAATGGGAAGAAAGCCGTGAAGGAGATGAAGAGATGCAAATCGGCGTTGGGAGATTGCCAGTGATTAATCCGCAAGAAGCCAAGATAGTGGTAGACAAAATCATTGACTACGAAAGCAATCCCAAGGCTGGAGACTGGAAAAAAACAGTGACTTTCTTCGCGGATGATGGAGATAACAATATCCATCTAAGAGACTCAGAAACTCATGCCGCCTTTCTGAGTGAAAATCACAAGGAATATAAGCAAGTAAAATTGTATCTGGACAGATTTGATCAGGAGAAAAGTGGAGATAGCCAATCTTCCCAGAAAGCTAAAACTGCCCTAAAGGAAGTATTAGATAGTGGAACTTTACTTTTGAATTATATAGGTCATGGAAATGAAACTACATTAACAGCAGAGGAAGTTTTCATGACATCGGACATCGCGAACTGGGCTAATCAGGATCAATTGCCTTTGTGGATAACAGCAACCTGCGAATTTGGACGACACGACAGCCCATTTTTGAGATCTGCTGCTGAAGAGCTTTTGATTTCTCCAAGTAAGGGTGCAATAGGACTTTTGAGTACTGGAAGACCTGTCTTCAGCAGTGTAAATTTTTCCTTGAATGAAGCTTTTATTGAGGAAGTTTTCAGGCTTGAAAATGGACAGACCCAAGATCTGGGGAGTATTTTCCGAAACACAAAAAACAAAAGTCAAAACGGAGCCCTTAACAGAAATTTCAGCCTTTTGGCTGATCCAAGCATGAAACTGGCCAAGTCAGAATTTCTAATTGAGTTTACTTCATTGAAAGATCCTACAAGTCAAAATCCACTGGATACACTTTCCGCTCTTCAAGAAGTAGAATTTGAAGCCGAAGTGATTAATCCAAGCACAGGAGGAATATCAACAAGCTTTGACGGAGTTTATACTTTTGAACTACATGACAAACCTACTACGAGTAAAACTTTGGGAAACGAAAGTAGCCCGGTAGAATTTGAGGAAGAAAACATTCTGATTTTTAAAGGAACAGGAGAAATTGTTTCTGGAAGGATCAAAGGAAAGATGATTGTACCAAAAAATATAAATCAGGAATTCGGAGAAGGGAGGATTCGGATCTTCGGTGAAAATCAGGATCAGACATGGGACGCTTTTGGATTTAGCTCACCTATTGTAGGTGGGACTTCCAACAATTCTCCAATAGACACGAAAGGCCCTGAAATAACTGCGGCTTTTGGAGGAAAGGGACAAGCACCTTTTACTTCCCCTTCTAAATCCATAGAAATGGTAGCATCCTTTTCAGATTCAAGTGGCATAAATATTTCAGGGCTTCTACCATCGGAGAATTTGACAGTACAAATAAATCAAGATGATCCGATAATATTAAATGAGTTTTTTACTTCAGAAAACAATTCATACTCTAGTGGTAAAGTGACCTTTGTACTTAAAGATTTAAAAGAAGGTAAGAATTCGGTAACAATCCGAGCTTGGGATATCTTAGGTAATGAAAGCTTGCTTAATCAGGAGATAATCGTGGAAGGAAGTGATAGATTAAGGATATTGAGTCACAAAACTTACCCCAATCCAACGCAAGTTGACAGTCATTTTGAGCTTGAGCACAATCAACCTGGAGAAAATCTAATGCTAACACTTGGAGTTTACCAAGCAGATGGCAAGATACTATTTATAGAAAGTGTGCGTTTAGTCCATGCTAGCGCCCACATAGATGATTTGGTTTGGTTTTTTTTACAAAACCAAACCAAATATCCAGCAAAAGGGTCTTATATTTACAAATTATCGCTCCAATCAGAACTCGACAACTCTACAGATTCTGTAAGCGGACAAATCGTGATTCAATGAAAAAAATAGCCACTAAGAATAGGAAAAACTTACTTATTGCAGTTTTTACCCTGGCTACTTTATCTGCATATGCGCAGAACAGCACTATTATCTCTGGTCAAGATCCTGATCGAAGAGTGATTACTACAGCCGTACCCTTCCTGAATTTTGCTCCCGACTCCAGACATTCTGGAATGGGAGACGTAGGTGTAGCACTCTCCCCTGACGCAAGTTCTGCTCATTGGAATGCCGGACAACTTGCATTTGTAGAAGATCAAATGGGCTTTTCGCTCTCTTATTCACCATGGCTTGGAAAGCTTGTCAACGATATGTCTCTAAGTTACTTGACAGGATTTTTCAAAATCGATGAAGTTTCTGCTTTTGGATTTGACCTTCGCTACTTCAATATGGGCGATATTCAATTAACTGATGGCAGAGGAAATCCATTAGGTGAATTTAATCCTCGGGATATTGCCATAGGCGGAACATATTCAAGAAAACTCTCCTCATACTTAGGACTGGGAATTTCTGCCCGCTTCATTTACTCTAACCTTTCTGGGAACATCTCATCAGTAGGCGGGAGTGAAGCCAAACCAGGAATAAGTGTTGGAACCGACGTAGGACTTTACTATTCGAAACCAATCTTTGCTGGCGCAAAAGACGCCAACTTCTCTTGGGGCCTTAGTATTTCGAATATTGGCCCGAAAATCACTTATAATTCAGCAGATGATCTCGATTACATCCCTACCAATTTAAAGGTTGGTACGGCTTACTCCATAGATCTTGACCCAATGAACACGATTACTTTTGCATTGGATCTAAATAAACTTCTAGTACCTACCCCGCCCATCTATGCAACAAATGAAGATGGAACTTTGGCGACAGATGATAATGGTAACCTCATCATTAATCCAGGAGATGGAAAAGACCCTAATCGTCCTTTGATTTCAGGAATGTTTGGTTCTTTCGCTGATGCCCCAGGAGGATTTTCAGAGGAAATGCAGGAGATCATGATTTCATTCGGCGTTGAATATAATTACGACGATAAGTTTGCACTACGTACAGGCTATTTCTATGAGAACCCCAATAAAGGCGGAAGAAAGTACTTCACCATGGGCGTAGGTTTTGATCTGAAAAAACTTGGGTTTGACTTCTCCTACTTAGTTCCTCAACAGCAAAATCACCCGCTCGCAGAGACGTTAAGGTTCTCTTTATTGTACAATATCCCCAATTAACAATGCTTTTAGACAGGTCAAAGGCTCCGGAATTTCAGGTTCCAGAGGATTTTGAACTTTTGCCCCCATCGGAATTCCAACTTCCCAATGGAGCTAGGTTCTTTTATATCCCTACACCAGGTTTAGAGGCAGTTAAAATTGATGTGCTTTGCAAAGGTCAGCGTGCCTCTCTCCCACTCGATCAAACACTTGTATCTTCCTTCACGCTGCAAATGCTCCAGGAAGGAACAAAAAAGAAAACCGCTGGTGAAATCGCTGAATTTTTTGATTTTTATGCCTCAGAAGTTCATCCGATTTTAACTTTCTCTCATGAAGGACTTGGTCTTTTATCTACCAAAAAGCATCTTAATACTGTATTGGAAGTATTTATTTCCTTATTTACTGAGTCTACCTTTCCTGCCGATATGTTGGAAAAACGTCAGTCTCAGAGAAAACTTAGTATTAAACTAGAAAAAGAGAAAACAGCATCCAGAGCAAGTCAAGTTTTTAGAAAATGCCTGTTCGGAGCAACACATCCCTACGGGGTAGAAGTAGAGGAAAGCCACGTTAATAGTGTATCCAGAGATCAACTGATTTATTATTACGAGACAATGCTTTGGCAAGAACTAGAAATTTTCTTAAATGGGGATTTCGATTCTAAAGAGCTGGAAATTCTTTGTCATCTATTTGGTCAATTACCAAATCGTGTAGTTGCAGAGCCTGTTCTTTTGCCAAGAATCAATACACTTCTGGCAGTAACTGAACCTAAATTGAAATCTGTTCAAAGCAGTATTCGAATTGGTAGCTGGTCCATTCCAAAAACCCATCCAGATTTTATCGCTCTCACGGTATTTAACACGATTCTTGGAGGATATTTTGGCTCTCGACTTGTCAAAAACATCCGCGAAGACAAAGGTCATACTTATGGGATTCACTCTTCACTAACTGAAATTGGTGACTCAAACTATTGGGTAATAGCAGCCGATGTACAAAAAGCATTTTATCCTGAAGTGCTCAAGGAAATCTATCATGAAATCCAGGTTTTAACAGAGGTAGAAATTAATGCAGATGAACTGGAGGTAGTTAGAAACTATCTTATCGGACAGATGCTTAAGCAATTCAGCACTTCTTTTGACTTGATTGATAGGTTCAAAGCCGTGTATCATTCGGGAATGGACTTTACTTATTACGAAGAAAAATTGGCATATCTGAAAAAATTCAATGCAAAGGACATACTTAGGATAGGTCAAAAATATTTCTCCAATCCTCCATTTATTGAAGTAATAGTTGGCTGATCAAGTCAATGTGACATAAAGCCAAGAAATGTCCAAACGAATACGAAGCCAAAGCCTATATAAACTAAATTCCAAACTTTTTACCTCTAACTGCTTAGCTAAGATTACGAAACCTTTTGCCGGATCGAAGTTTGCTGACCATAGCGCGTGCTTCAATTCAAATAAGACACGCGCTTTTAAAGCCGAATCTTCACTTGATGCCCTATTCATCGCTCTGATTTTTTCACAGACACGAAGAGTGCTTGGAAGCATATCTGAGTGATAACTCTTGTATTGATTTGCAGAAAATGAAGCCGGGTGTTTCCTCTTATAAACCCCGACGTGGTCAGAAAAAACAACCGGATATTTATTAGTCAGGCGTAATTGGATATCAAAATCTTCGTAAGTCAGCAATGCATCATATCCCTCTTCTTGCCTGAGGATTTGAGTTCTAAAAACCACTGTTGGAGAAGATATAAAACTTTTACTTATCAGTAGTTGATAAAATTCCCTTTCTAAAATTTTCCCCCTTAGATTATTAATATCTATACGCTGGTAATAGTTATTACGAGCCCCATTCTCTTCACTTATGAAAGCATCAGAGAATACGAATGCTGCATTTGGAACTTGTTTTAATCTATCAACTGAAAAAGAAAGGTGTTGGGGATATAAAAAGTCATCTCCAGAAAGATCAACGACAAATTCCCCATTCGACAGATTCAACAGTTCATTAAAGAGTTTACAATAGGGTATGGATTCTGATTTATAGGTTACAGAAATTGAAAAATTAAACGAATGCTTTTTTACCCAATCCCGAATTATTCCAGCCGTTTGGTCCGAGCTCCCATTATCAGCTATGATCAATTCCACGGATTCATAGGACTGACTCAGTACACTATCCAATGCTTTTTCAATCCACTTCTCATGATTAAATGCTATACAAATTACAGTGACCCTATCTTCCTTTTCCATATCAGATCTTCTTAACCCAGGTGATCTTGTTGCAAATATCATTTGAGAATCGGGACTTGAAGAACATCAAGCTATGATTTGCGCCATCCTCGAGGTCTGAAGATCCGAGGTCTATAAAATTCACTTTTTGTTCAACAGCCAACTGAAAAAGCTCATTGAGGATAAGCTCCCCACCATACTTAACGGAGATTTTCGGATTAATCGCTGACAGAAAATAATAGAGTGAATCGCTGGTAAGTTTGACACCAAGTGAATATCCGATTGCAACTCCATGTTTGCTCATAGTGATCAAGAAATACCTATCGGGATATTGAGAAACTTGTTGCACAATTTTATTCTCATCTAACGCTACCTCATAGCCTTTTTGAGTATTCCATGATCTGATTTCTTTCAAAAACCCAAAGTTGGAAATTGAGGAGTGACTGACTTTATGGCCAACATTTTTACTCTTTGCTTGAATCTTTGCTGATTCTTTTTGTGCCAACTTCTTGATCTTCTTTTTCCCGATAAAAAAATGATGGCTTAATACTTTTTCTTGATCAAAACCACTTTTAAACAACAGATAATTGATCAAATCAAAGTGCGGTTCGTAGGGTTTAGGGCTCTGGGTTAGAGAAATAGAGTGAATACCCCGATGATTCAATTCATCAATGATAGCCAAAATGAAAGCTTCTAGAGAAGCAGAGCTCAAACCCTCATGAATCCAAAACCCACCGAAGGGTGATTGCGGTAATGAAATAGCTTCGCCGGATTTAGAAATAGCAAAGGTTATGTGTGCTTTAGATTTATGCTTTTTCTCCCAAAGAAAATCCAAGTGATCCTGATAGTTATCAAATGGAAAATTGCTTAAAAAATAATCCTTTTCCTCTTTCAAGGAAGAAATTACCCGAAGCTCGTGGGATTCACTTATTTCTTTCTTGAAGCTTTCCAAAATAGTCTAGGTCTCTAATATAATCATCTTCTGAAAAAGCCTGATCCGACATGCCAAGCAACACTGAATTAGTTGTAAATCGGGCAACCAACCAATTTAAAGGTGGAATAAAAACGGCTTGTTCGGGTGAATCAAGCTTGAAATTATAAACCTCACCCTGTGCGGACTGAATCTCCAATTGGATTTTTCCTGCCACAGCCACGATCACTTGCGATTCTTGCCAATGTGCATGATTTCCACGAGTATCTCCATCCTGCACATTTGAAATCCAAAAGCATCTCTGAATCCCATTTGGAAAGAGTTCTAAATTCTCCCAGAAGTGTAGATTTCCAGTATCACTGGAAATCCCAGGAAGGGTAAAAATATATGGTATTTGCGCAGTTAATGATTCAGGCATTACTATTAATTTCCTCTTTTTTAAAATTAAGATAATTAGAATGGATTACCTGTTACCCATTTGTTAATTTTCTAAATTCGCTCCTCCTCAACCTTATCTCATTCATGTCAGATTTCGGCGATGATTCAACATTCGAAGATACATTTTTTACTGTTTCCAAAACCAGTGAAGGTCTATACAAAGACAGGAGTAGCAAATTTTTCTATTTCTCTTACCCTGTAAAAAATGAAGAAGAAATCAAAACCCATCTAGCTGAGCTTCGGAAAAAGTACTTTGACGCCAGACATCATTGCTTTGCCTGGGCTCTCGGAAAAGATGGAGATCACTACAGAGCCAATGACGATGGAGAGCCCAATCATTCTGCAGGAGATCCTATTTTAGGACAGATTAGATCAAAAAACCTTACAAATATTCTGATCGTAGTCGTTCGCTATTTCGGAGGAACAAAATTGGGAATAGGTGGCTTGATTCAAGCCTACAAGACTTCCGCTGCTTTAGCGATAGAAGAAAATGAAATTGTAGAAGAACAGGTAAAAACTTCAGTTTCCATTCAATTTTCTTACCCCGTGATGAATGATGTCATGAAAATTATTAAAGCCCATGATTTACAGATTCTATCTCAAGAAATGACCTTGGACTGCCAAATGCAGTTAGAATTCAGGGAAGGATTGGCCGATAAAATTGTTAATTCACTTAAGGAAATCGAAAATCTGGAGCTAACTATTACTTGAATAATTCATCCAAATAGCCTTCAACTTTTAACTTTTTGAAAATCTCCAAACAACCCCATGCGTCGGTTGCTGCATACCGTTGTTGCTTAGTAGTAAGTTTTTCTGCTTCCCAGTTGGACACTTGCTCAGATTTTGAAATCCGAATCCCAAGCACCATTGCACATAGATTGCGTACGCCAATATTTAAAAACCCAACTCTTTTCAGTTCATCATTTAGATCGAAAAATGAATTCGCATAAAAAGAGTCCGTGAGCTTCCTTAGTCCTTTGATATCATCATGGACAGCCGCACCTACTTTCACTATACTCTCTTTTTCCAGAATATTTCGAATGGAATCAGGAAAACCAATTTTGTTTAAACGAAATAAAAAAGCCTGTGTCGAAGTAGAAAGCTGAAGTAAGGACACCTGATTTATCACTCCTTTTTGAAAAGCCGGTTTGGTCTCAGTATCAAATCCAATAACCCGCTGTTGAACAAGAAATTCTGCAACCTCCTCTACATCTTCAACTCTATCGATTAAAAACATTTCACCCTCAAACTGTCCTAGTGGAAGGGCATTTACTTCTTCTTTGGTAATCTTAAATGGAATCATACAAACTTTTCTTCTTCTACTTCATCGTAATAAGTGATCCCGATTTTGAAATAGCCATACAGAATGGTCATAAAGGGACTAATAATATTAAAAAAACAATAGGGAGCATACGTCAAAGTAGCTACACCTAATACCGAAGCTTGGGTAGCTCCACATGTGTTCCAAGGCACCAACACAGAGGTAACTGTACCAGAATCTTCCAAGGTTCGGCTGAGATTCTCTGGAGCTAAACCTCTCTTCTTATACACATCTGCATACATTCTGCCCGGTACTAGGATAGCCAAATATTGATCGGAAGTAGTGATATTAAAAAACACACAGGTAGCAACTGTTGAAGCTATCAATGACCCTACACTATGGACTTTCTGAATCACGGCTGCAGCAAGAACTCTTAGCATGCCGCTTTCTTCCATGATTCCACCGAAGACCATTGCAGCTATTATTAGCCAAATGGTGTTCATCATCCCTCCCATTCCACTGGTAACTAGCAATTCATTGACCACATCGTTGGAGGTAGAAATACTAATTTCTCCATAAAGAGACATCATTACAGCCTTGAAGCTTAGGTAGGCATAGGATGCGTTTTCACTAGCTATTAGACGAATAATATCTGGTTGAAAAATAATTGCAAAAAGACCTCCTAACAGTGCTCCGGTGAGCAAGGCGGGTATGGCTGGTACTTTTCTCACAATCATAACAATCACCAAAATTGGAACAATAAACAGCCATCCGGTTACATTGAATTTCTCTAAAATAACGTCCGAAATAGCTTGCACATCATTTACAGCACCATTTACGTCATAGTTCAATCCAATCACTACAAAAATGATCAACGTGATCGTCATGGAAGGAATGGTTGTCCTAGCCATGTAACGAATATGGGTAAACAAATCCGTACCCGCCATTGCAGGAGCCAGATTAGTTGTGTCAGAAAGTGGTGACATTTTATCGCCAAAATAAGCTCCAGAAATAATCGCTCCAGCAATTATTCCTTCTTCAAAACCCAGTGCTTTTCCTATTCCCAATAGAGCTACACCTACAGTGGCTACTGTAGTCCAGCTACTTCCTGTAGCTACTGAAACGATGGCACTAACGATACATGCCGCAACCAAGAATATCGCTGGACTTAAAATCTGCAGTCCATAATAAATCATGGCAGGGACAATTCCACTGAGCAACCAAGTGCCGGCTAGTGCCCCAATAAGAAAGAGAATCAGAATACTAGACATAGCTGCACTGATACTTTTTATAACTCCGTCCTGAAGTGTTTCCCAATTATATCCTAAACGAAAAATTGCAACCAAAGCTGCAACCATTGAAGAAAGGATAAGAACAATTTGGTTAGAACCTGAAAGTCCATCTGTGCCGAAAACCTGAATATTCAATACCAATAAGACGATCAAAAAACCTAGGGGAATCAGTGCGTCAAAAACTGTTGGAGTACGGGTAATACCTTGCATCAATTGGGATTTGGTGAGTTAAGGGTTTGAATCTAATGAAAAAATATTAATTACATCTTGGACAAAAGTACAGAAAGCTCCTTCCCTACTTGCCAACCAATTGCTACTCCCATTCCGCCAAGGCGGACCGCAGCAACAGTTTTAGTACCCACTTGCTGGATGAGAGGAGATTTAATTTTGCCAAAAGCCATAATTCCAGTCCATTCAGTATCCCAAGCAATACTTTTATCAGGGAAAATCACCTCACTTGCTAACTTTTCTAACTGAGATTTTATTTTCGGGTTAACCTTAAAATCAGTACTTTTTTCACCTTCAAAATCTTTATTCCTTGCACCTCCTAGAAGTAATCTCCCGTCAATTTGCCGAAAATAAACGTAGCCCTTGTCGATGTGGAATGTACCTTTCCAGGGGATTTTAAAATCCAAGGGTTTAGATAAAAGGATCAATCCTCTAGCTGGCTGAATATCTGAATCTGGCCAAAGTTTCTTAGTGAATGCATTGGTACAAATAGCGATTTTCTTCGCGGTAAACTCCAGACTTGTTTCTCCTGTACTATCTTCTGCCAAGACCATTCCTTCATCCTTTCGTACTTCACAGACAGAAACACCCGTTAATATTCGAATACCTTCCTGCTGGGCCAATTCCCAAAGTGAAGTCATGTACATTCCAGGGTCTAGCTCACCTTCATATTTATTTTTGACAATTGATTTGACTTGGTCAGCGAAACCCATTTTACCTGGATTCTTAACCTGAGAAAAAACATCTTCATTAAAAATAGGTTTGAGAAGTTTATTTACTCCAGCCATTTGGTCCAAAGCTTCTAACTGGCTTTCACCCAGTAGCTCATATCCATTAGACTGGATATACCCCAGATTTCTCTCTCCAAACTTCTTCCCAATCGCTCTGAGACCTTTATATCTTCGCTCTACTAGCTCCAAAACTTCCGCATGTGTCATATGCCAGAAATCATCCAATATCTCCGTCAGACTCCCAAAGCATGCAAAACCAGCATTTTTTGTACTTGCTCCCGTCGGAAAAACTCCACGCTCTAACACAAGCACATTTGCCTTTGGATGTTTTACCTTGTAATGAATAGCTGTGGAAAGTCCCACAAAGCCCGATCCTACCACAATAAGATCGTAATGAAAAAAGTGTTTTTTCTCCCAATAGCTGAACATTTTGAATTTTTGAAAAAGGAATTAAAATAGATTTAGTATTTTAAATAAATCTAAGAGATATAATCCCAAAATACCATGAGAAAGATTGATGTGTTATTCCACGAGTACGGGCTTAGTCATCAAAACATGACAAATAAGCTCATTCATTGGTTTTGTGTACCTGCAATTTTTTTCAGTATTGTAGGTTTGATTTTTAGTATTCCTGCTGGTCCACTTCCAGAACTTTTGCCATTCCTTGATAATTTCGCCAATTGGGCCACAGTGGTTTTGGCTTTGGTGTTGATTTACTACCTCATGCTTTCTACACCACTTACTTTGGGAATGTTTCTATTTTCGGCACTCTGTCTTGCTGTCGCGAATTTCATTGATCTGAATTTCCCCGGTAAACTATGGATGATTAGTCTTGGGATTTTCTTGCTTTCTTGGATCTTTCAATTTTATGGACATAAGATTGAGGGCAAAAAACCCACTTTTCTCAAAGACCTTCAGTTTTTGCTAATAGGCCCAGCATGGCTGATGCATTTTATCTACAAAAAGTGGGGATTTGCTTATTGAGGATTTTTGTCTTCCAACAATAAACTGTCCTCTAGTACTGTTTGATTTTTGGTGAAAAGCTCTTCCAAGCGCTTCAAAGAACTTTGATTTTTCAGCGTATATACACTTTCCAAAATTGACTTTTTCTCCCTAGCTGTCAATCGCCAATTCAAAGATGCCCGCTGCATCGTCTCTTGACTTTCTGTCAATTCCTCCGCTTGAACCTTATCAGGGGCATATTCAAACTCAATCCTTTCCAAATCAAATGGCATAGATTCAGCCATATAATTGAATAATACTTCATTCTGAATGGTTTGCACATTGTCCCAATTAGCATAGATATTTTTCAACGGGGTAAAAACCTTCTCAAAAATCCTTTGGGGAAAACTTGGTGCTATTTCAGTTACTTTTTCAGAATCTCTAATCGTTACCAAAACCACTCCTCCTGTATTTTCAATGATCCAGGATTGAAAGACAAACATAAAACGGAGTGCATCCTGAATACCAAAGTTATCGGACAAACCCGTGTCCATGGTCTCCATCACTGGGTCTGAAGGAAGTTCGATATTTGGCGTGATAAATGGAAAAGTAGCACTCATTCTCAAAGCAGTCAGAAATCTTAGATTCTTGGAATCATGATCTTGAAAAAAACGAAGAAAATCAATCGTTTGCTTTTTCTCATCAGTACCCAATTTTCCAAGCATGGATGTCCCAAAAAATGACATGGAATGTGGAGAAATCACCAGCTTTCTACCATCATTTGTAATCAAAGTAGTAACTGGAAGTAGCGGAATACTACCCGAAAATTCTGGTTCTTTATAAGCAGATATAGGCTTATCGAGAATTCCTTCAGTATTTTTATTCAGTTGATTTTCAAAAGCAAACCCTCTATCCTTTAGGTAATTACGACCATTGTAATGGAAATTTTGATTTCGAATCAATAAATCATTCACTAGCAAAGTGAAAATAATCGGATTGAGATTATCAGCCGAGATTTGATCAAGATATTTTTCATCTAAAGGGTTTATCGATGGGTCAGTCAGGGATCTTAGGTAAATTTCTCTGAAAAAAGCTTCTCCCAAAACACCACCTGAAGCCCCAGTGAGCAGTTCGGTATGCTTCAATACCTCACCCGACTCGATTTTATACATACTTTGTAAAACCTTAACAGTCCAAAGTGCTGCCCGCTGTCCTCCACCACTTGCAGCCACCATTACTAGTTTTGGTTTACTTTCGTTAGGAAACTTCGCTTTCCAATTATCCAAGATATTCAAGACATTTTCACGATCTTTTTGGACTAAGTCAGGAGACAAAAGACTATCCATATGAGCAAGACTATAGGTAACAGGAGGTACTGAATAATCTAACCCGTACGCCTCGTGGGGACGATTGAGGAAATTGAAATTGCTGAAATAATTAGCCAAAATCAGAAAGGCAAATACCGCAAATGTAGACCATCGCCTCAGCCAAAAACTTACCGCTCCCACCAACATAACCAGAATGGCGAACAATAGAGTTGCACTCATCGCCGCAGGTAATTGGAGGTAGGGATTCTCTTTGAAAAAGCCCAAAAACAAGACAAAGAGGATCAAGAATATTTGAATAATAAATAGATTCAGGTGATTCTGATCGAACACTCGAAGCAGCTTTGTCCCTTCAAATCTGGATATATCTGGTCTTACCTTCTCGGGCCGAAGGTTAATGTTTAGGTAGTATAAAACCTTGTATTTTTGAGTTTTTAGATCCTTGTATTGGCTGAGGACATTAGCTCTTGTCAGCCGGACTTTACGAAGGTTTTTATCTACCGTCCCCGCAAACAGGATAAAGAAATCCTTATTTGTAATAGCAAAATAGCCAAATATCACCGAATAGGTAATTACTCCGCCTCCCACGAATCCAAGAAAAAAATACATCACCTCCCAATCATTTGACAGGTTATTTCCAAGCTGAAAACTTACAAAGTTGAATACGTAAACTATATAAAAAATCAGTGGGATGATTCCATTATTCACACAATAATGGATAAATGGCCGATTCAGTATCGCTAAAAACGGAAAATGTCTACCCTCCATAATGTAAGTAGACATATGAAATGCCATGGTCAAAAAAGCAAATCCCACTCCCATTAAAAAAAAACTCACCCAAGAAACCTTATGCAAATATTCAGGATCAAGAAAAAGAAAAGGAATACCTAATATTACACCTAAGTATTCCAAAATCACCCCCATCAGTGCTACCCAAATGAGTGTAAGACCTAGATTTTTTCTCAGATGAAGTAATAATAATTGTACTGGAAAACTGTACCAGATTTTGTCCCGCATGTAATTGGTTTTGCGATAATTTACCTAATTTCTTTAACTCCCCACAATCTTAACTCATTTTCACTTTGGCTTGGGGAAATCCATATTATTTGACAAATAAATCAGTTTGAATATCAATGAGTTACTTGTTTTTATTTGTTTGCTAGAATTTCTAATGCTGAAATCACCCTTGTGCTTCAAAGGATAAATTTTACCTTCGAAGCTCAAACTGAAAGAATTATGAGAACTTGGTTTTTGTGCAAAGTCAAATACGCAAAGGAAAATGAGCAGGGTTTACTTAAAAATATTTCCGAGCAATATCTAGTTGATGCGGTATCTTTTACCGAGGCAGAAGCAATTCTATATGATAGACTTGCCTCTCAGATTCGTGGGGATTTCCAAGTTACCGGTATCAGCAAAAGTAATATTGTAGATGTATTCTTTTATGAGGATGCTGACATATGGCATAAGTGTAAAATTTCTTACATGGTCGCTGATGGAGAAAGTGGTAAAGAGAAAAAAGTCACTCAATACATGATCGTCACTGCCGGTGATGTAAAAGAAGCCTACGATAGAATTCAGGAAAGCCTAGGAAATATGTTGGTAAGTTTTAGGGTACCAGATATTGTAGAGAGCCCAATTGTAGAAGTCTTCCCTTTTGAACGAGATGAAGTAGCAGAGCAATTGCCAGAAGGAAACTTCAGACCAGTTTCAGAAGTCACACAAGATGAAGAATAATATAACTCAATAAGACAAGTAATAAAAAAGGGCCGCAAATGCGGCCCTTTTTTATTACTTGAAAATATGTTTAATTATTTTCCTCCTCTATCCAAACTGTTTCATAAGGGCTTTTCCATCAACCTGAACTAATAAAGAGAACAGTATCACCATAGTTCACATAGGTCCTAACCCCTATTTTCTCTTCATCTCAATCTTCCTTTTCAGACACTAAAACAAGAAAGAGCTCACCTTGCTATTAAAGGAAACTTTACTTTTCTGTCCGTAATTTCTCCATAAATCTAGAAACAATATTGTGAAAATTTAATTGTTTTAAATATAAAATTATGTATTTTAAATTAGTTTTTATGTTTTTTGAATAATTCAATTTAATAATTATTAGATTTGATCCATGAATGATTACGATGCTATTCAGGCTCTGAGTCACCTAGCTGTTGTTTCCGATTACTTTCTACAGGTAACCTTAGACAAGACTGGGAGAGTCATTGCATCAGACTCTGGTATCGGTCCAGTTCCTACTTTTTTTGATAATAAAAAGAAACCAATTTATTTTGCAGACTGCTTTGTAGCATCAAATTGGGGGAGATATGAGAGCCAGCGCATAAAAGCTTGGAATAATTCACATCAATCCTTTACTGTTACTCTTCAAAAGATAGTTCACCCTCAGGGTGATTTAATAGATACAACTTGGGAGTTCTATTTTATTTCAGAAGACTTTGGTACCTGCCTAGGAATCGGTCATCCAGTCAACCAGCCAATGCCTTACAATTTTGGGCTGGGAGATTTTTTTGATAGTACTATGAATGAAGGAAAGGAAATTATAGACAGTATATTAGAAGATAAATTAATAGGTTTTTGGGAATTTGATCTTGCAAAAAAGGAAGATAAAATTAGCCAGGGGTTGGGGCAAATGTTGGGTTATACGCAAGCTGAATTAGCTGAAACAACTCCTATTTCTTGGCAAAAGCACATTCATCCAGAAGACTTCCCTAATCTATTGAGGGATCTTGGAAATCATTTTAAGACCCCGGGAAATATTCCTTTCAAAAAGGAATTTAGAATAACCCAGAAAACAAATCAGACTATCTGGGCTTTAGGTTTTGGTAAAACTATTGAATGGTCAAAGATTGGACGTCCTACAAAAATAGCAGGATGTATTTTGGATATTTCCGACAGAAAGAAACATGAAATCTGGCTCAAAGAACATCAATACTTTCTCAAGGAACTTGCCTTTGAGCAGTCACATACACTTCGGGCAAGAGTGGCAAACATACTCGGTATACTAGAAATTCTCGACAGCGAGCCTCAAAACAACGAATCCAAGCGACTCGTAGAGCTAATCAAAAAAGAAACAAAATTGCTGGATCAATCACTAAAGAAAAGCATCAAGGAATCTGTACAAATAAACAAATCAATAGAAAACGATTTGTCAAACGATATAAATTCTTCAACTTTTTAATGGGTAGATTTCAGTCACTCAAAGATTTCTGATCTTCCATCTAGCTTTCAGATAGCCCCAAATCAATTTGGGGCTCATACCTTTTTTCCTCTTGAAGCTTCCATCATGTCCCACATTTCTTCTGGTATCTGATCCAGGTTATTAAATTCACCTGCCCCTTTCAGCCACTCTCCACCATCTATGGTCATGACTTCTCCATTTACGTAACTGGAATAATCAGAAACTAGGTAGGCAGCCAGATTAGCCAGCTCCTGATGCTGTCCCACTCTGCCCACAGGCACTTTCTTCGCGGGATCGAATTTCTTAACTAAATCACCCGGCAACAATCTGCTCCATGCTCCTTCTGTAGGAAATGGTCCTGGTGCAATCGCATTAGATCGAATTCCATATTTTGCCCATTCCACAGCCAAAGAACGCGTCAGTGCCAAAACTCCTGCTTTTGCAGCAGCAGAAGGAACTACATAACCTGATCCAGTCCAAGCGTAAGTAGTCACAATGTTGAGAAAAGTACCCGGTTGCTTTTTTATAATCCAGTCTTTACCAGCAGTAAGAGTCACCTGAGAAGTGCCTTTCAGCACAATGTCCAAAACAGTATTAAAGGCATTAGTAGATAGTCGCTCCGTAGGACTTATAAAATTCCCTGCCGCATTGTTCAGCACTACATGAATTTGTCCCAACTGATCCGTGGCATCTTTCCACATGGCTTCGACCTGATCAATCTCCCGAACATCACAGGCTAATGGGATTACTTTCCCACCCTTAGCAGTCATCATTTCTTTTGCAGTTCCCTCCAATACATCGAGCTTACGAGAAGTAATTACAAGGTTGGCGCCAAGCTCCAAAAAATATTCTCCCATTGATCTTCCAAGCCCTGTACCACCACCGGTAATTACAATATTTTTCCCTTTCAGTGCCTCAGCTTTGAGCATACCTTCTGCTAAAATCATAGATTTGTGGTTTATCATCGATTTCGAAGATAGTTATTTCGGCTTGGTAATTGAAGGACGATTACGAAACCAACTCTAATATTTTTAATACCTACTTAATGAAAAAATTAATTTTCATATTCATCATGCTAATTCCCATTTTGATGAGTTGTGAGGAAGATGAAGACAAAGTAATCCAAACTGACTTGCCCACAGAGGCAGATCAGCTATTTAGTATTTCAACCGATTGGAGTGAAAGTCTGTATTTCGCAATGATCTCCTGGGAAGAATATCAACAAATGGACACTGTTGGGTTACCGAGTTGTCCAGACATTATCATAAACGAAGACACCAAGGAAATCACTTTAAATTTCTTGGGAACTACTGCCTGTGTCCAATCAGGGGAGTATGATCGAAGCGGAAAGCTGATTATCAAATTTGACACTACCGCTCAAAGCCCAAATAAAAATTGGACTATGGAATATGAAGATTATCAATTTGGTTCCAATGCTCTGGAAGGAATCCGGAATTTTTCAAGTGATGATTCGCTCCAAATTTTAGAAGAATTCACAGAAATCATAGAAAGAACAGAAAATGATCTTAGCACAGAATTCTCTGGGAAATATATACACACGAAAACCTACGTTATAGATTCGTTAACAACCGATTCACTTACAAATGACTCATTGTTAATTAGTACAGAATTAAAAAGCTTCTCTTCAGTAGGAAGTATAAAAGGTGTTAATGCGGCTGGACGAGCTTTTGAAATTACGATTGACAATCCTATAACGCATTCTATTTCTTGTTATCAGCAAAACGAAATTCTTCCAAACACAGGGAAAGAAAACTGGTTTGTATCACGCGGGGGAAATTCTGAAGTAAATTATTCGACAACTTATGAACAATTGCTCGAGGATTGCAAAGTTGCTGTCAATACGATTTTACCTGACGGAAGAAAATTACTGCTAAACCCTGGGGAATAGTAACACAAAAAGCCCCGATTCGCATCGGGGCTTTCATCATAAATTTAATCTGTTAATATCTGTAATAGTCAGGCTTGAATGGGCCTTCTACAGTTACTCCGATGTATTCAGCTTGATCCTGAGAGAGAACTTCTAGATCAACACCCAATTTTGCAAGGTGCAAAGCAGCTACTTTCTCGTCCAAATGCTTAGGCAACACATATACACCTGGCTTGTATTCGTCTGTATTGTTCCACAGTTCTAGTTGTGCCAAAACCTGGTTGGTAAATGAATTAGACATCACGAAAGATGGGTGACCAGTAGCACAGCCAAGGTTTACTAAGCGGCCTTCCGCCAAAACGATAATCTCATTGCCATCTACATTATAAAGATCGACCTGAGGTTTAATCTCTATTTTAGTATTACCGTAAGTTCCATTTAACCACGCCATATCGATTTCATTATCGAAGTGACCGATATTACATACGATAGTTTTATCTCTCATCGATCTGAAATGCTCCTCAGTGATAATGTTTTTATTACCAGTAGCAGTTACTACAATATCAGCTTCCTTCACAGCATTTGTCATTTTTTTCACTGCAAAGCCATCCATAGCAGCTTGCAATGCACAGATTGGATCTATTTCAGTGACAATCACTCTTGCCCCAGCACCTCTTAGAGAAGCAGCAGAACCTTTCCCTACGTCACCATATCCACCTACTACGGCTACTTTACCAGCCATCATCACATCCGTCGCTCTTCTGATTGCATCTACTAATGATTCCTTACAGCCGTATTTGTTGTCAAACTTGGACTTAGTCACAGAATCATTCACGTTGATGGCAGGCATTGGAAGTGTTCCCTTCTTCATTCTTTCGTACAATCTGTGCACACCCGTGGTAGTCTCTTCAGAAAGACCTTTGATGCCACCAACTAATTCTGGATACTGATCCAGAACCATGTTAGTTAAGTCCCCACCGTCATCCAAGATCATATTCAATGGCTGACGATCTTCTCCGAAAAACAAAGTTTGCTCAATACACCAATCAAAATCCTTCTCGTTCAAACCTTTCCAAGCATAAACAGAAACACCTGCAGCAGCAATAGCAGCAGCTGCATGATCTTGAGTAGAAAAAATGTTACAAGATGACCAAGTAACATCTGCTCCAAGAGCAACTAAAGTCTCAATCAAAACCGCAGTCTGGATAGTCATGTGAAGACAACCTGCTATTCTTGCGCCTTTTAAAGGCTGAGAAGCACCATACTCGTCTCTTAGGGCCATCAAACCTGGCATTTCGGCTTCTGCCAATTTGATTTCTTTTCTGCCCCACTCTGCCAAGGAAATATCTTTCACCTTGTATTGAACGAATTTTTCAGATTTAATTTCTGACATAATATTGATAGTTAACGTATTAATTTCACTAAAAACTTGCGCAAAGGTACCCTATAAAATCTGGAATCTAAAATCACTTCCTACTGGAGAAAGGAAATTTCCTTTAATCCAAAAATGGCAATTTCTCCATTCCTCGATTCCATTTCCAATTTTCCATCTACAGTTATCCCAACTATTTTTCCTGAGAATTGTTCTCCATTTGCTGTATAATTGGCCCAACTTCCAATTCTATATAAATGCATCAAATATTCAGCCTTGATTTCTTTCCATTTTCCTTTTTTTAATTGAATATATCCCTGCTCTAATTGTGTGATTAAAAGGCGAAACAATTCTTCTAAATTGAACTGACTTCCAGTAATTGATCGAATGGACGAAGCATTTGGAGAATCAAACCCTAGTTGATTAATATTCAATCCTATACCCACAATAGCAAACTCCCATTCTTTGCCAGAGAACGTATTTTCGATCAAAATCCCTCCAATCTTGCCAAATCCAGGAACTATCAAATCATTGGGCCATTTCACTTCTAAATGAGAGACATAATCTTGGAGCAAGCGTCTGATGCTATTGGAAATAGCCATGTTCAGATAAAACTGCTCAGATATATCCATAAAATCTGGTCTTAGCACTAGCGAGAACGTGAGGTTTTGACCAGCTTGGGACTGCCACATATTACCACGCTGCCCCTTCCCTTTTGTTTGATGTTGGCAAATTATGATGCTACCTTCTGTTGCCTTATTCTGCCTGACCAAATTCAAGGCAATGTCATTAGTGGAATGACACTCTGGCAGGAAATGAACATCTTTCCCTAAAAAAATGGTATTGGCAAGAATTTTATACATAAATTTTAAATTCGTCTAAAATGGATATTTTTATCCCTGACATTGCAAAATTAATTGAATAATATGACAGCAGAAGAGCTGAGCAAAGTAATCATCAAAGGAATGGAGGAAAAAAAAGCTTCTGACATCGTATTGATGGATCTAAGAAACATTAAAAACACTGTGACAGATTTTTTTGTTATTTGTTCAGGCAACTCTGATTCACAATTAGACGCAATTGCAGATTCTATTGAAGAAGAAGTGATAAAAATTGGTCAAGGAAATCCATGGAAAAGTGAAGGAAAAAGTAGCCGTCAGTGGATATTAGTAGATTATGTGAACGTTGTGGCGCATATTTTCCTTAAAGATAAGAGAGCATTTTATGGATTAGAAGACCTTTGGGGAGATGCTAAAGTCACCCGAATTGGTTAACTACCAAAAACTTTCAGCATTACACTTCGTTTACCTTAAATTTATGAATTACCCTTATAAGAAATGAGCGACACTAAGAATAAAAACAAAAAATTTACCCCAAAGGCACCTCAAAAGCCCAATTTTCAGCTATGGCTGATTATTGCTGCAGTTGCTGTCCTACTTGGACTAACGTGGATTCAGAACAGAAATGCCGTAGTCGATATTACTCAAAAGAGATTTGAGGACATGTATTTGGCTGGTGATGTATCCAAAGTAACCATGGTTAAAAATATGGAGCGTGTGGACATCACACTGAAATCTACTGCTTTAACTACAGATAAATACAAGACAGAATTGGAATCCAATTCTACTTTTTTCAATCCTCAGGGCCCTCATTATTCCTTTGAGGTTGCATCTGTAGAAAAATTTGCAACTGACTTTGATACTCTTAAAGAGCAAGTATCACAAGCAGATCGAATTGAACTATCTGTGGCAACTGAGGAAAACTGGAGTAGCTACTTTGGAAGTTTTGGTTTCTTGATTTTATTGTTTGTTCTTTTCTGGTTCATGATGCGCCGAATGGCAGGGCCTTCAGGACCAGGTGGACAGATATTCAATGTAGGTAAGTCCAAAGCTCAATTGTTCGATGCTGAAAACAAAGTCAAAATCACTTTTGACAATGTGGCAGGATTGGACGAAGCGAAAGAAGAAGTTCAGGAAATCGTTGAATTCCTTCAAAACCCCGGAAAATTTACTAAACTAGGCGGTAAAATACCTAAGGGAGCATTGCTAGTAGGCCCTCCAGGTACAGGTAAAACGTTGCTTGCAAAAGCAGTTGCGGGCGAAGCAGGGGTTCCATTCTTTACCTTATCAGGTTCTGATTTCGTAGAAATGTTTGTAGGTGTTGGTGCTGCCAGAGTTCGTGATCTGTTCAAGCAGGCCAAAGAAAAAGCACCATGTATTATCTTTATTGATGAGATCGATGCAATCGGTAGATCTAGGGGTAAAGGTCAAATGCCAGGTTCCAATGACGAAAGAGAAAATACACTTAATTCCTTATTGGTGGAAATGGATGGCTTTGGTACCGATACAGGAGTAATCGTAGTCGCTGCCACTAATAGACCTGATGTATTGGATAGCGCTTTGCTAAGACCTGGACGATTCGACAGACAGATTTCTATAGACAAACCAGACATCGTAGGAAGAGAAGCTATCTTCAAAGTTCACCTGAAACCAATCAAAACGGCTGATGATGTGGATCCAAAAAAATGTGCTGCTCAAACTCCTGGTTTTGCTGGTGCTGAAATCGCAAACGTATGTAATGAGGCGGCCCTGATCGCCGCTAGAAGAAATAAATCTGCTGTAGATATGCAGGATTTCCAAGATGCAGTAGATCGTGTTATTGGAGGTCTTGAAAAGAAAAATAAAATTATTTCTCCTGAAGAGAAGAAAATTGTAGCCTTTCACGAAGCCGGTCACGCAGTAGCAGGCTGGTTCTTAGAGCATGCTGACCCATTGGTAAAAGTAAGTATCGTACCTCGTGGAGTGGCTGCTTTGGGCTATGCGCAGTATCTTCCGAAAGAACAGTTCTTGTACCAAACAGAGCAACTGATGGATGAAATGTGTATGACACTAGGTGGTCGGGCTGCTGAAGAAATTATCTTCAAGAAAATCTCAACAGGTGCACTAAGCGATTTGGAGCGTGTTACAAAATTGGCTTACTCTATCGTTTCTGTGTATGGCATGAATGATAAAATCGGGAATGTGTCCTTCTACGATTCCAAAGGGGACGGGTACAAGATGACCAAGCCTTATTCTGAAACTACTGCTGAGGTGATTGATGAGGAAGTAAGAAAACTTATTCAGTCCGCTTATGACAGAACAAAAGAATTGCTAACTCACCGAATCAAAGAACTTGGCATCTTGGCTAAAGAACTATTGGAAAAAGAAATACTGTTTCAAGCTGATTTGGAGCGATTAATTGGCAAAAGACCTTTCGATAAGGAAACAACTTATCAAGCATATACTAATAAAAAGGATGTATTGAAAGAGCCAGACTTAATATCTAAAGACGAAGAGAATAATCCCGAATCTTCAGACCCTCTCATAGATCCTATTCCGGAGCCAAATTCTGATAATCGAATTATTTAAATAAAAGCCCCGATATGCTCGGGGCTTTTTTGATTTTGTATCCGCACGTTTATCTTTAGTTATGCAATCAACTCCGCTGGATTTTCCACTGAAAGGAAAAAGGATCTACTTCGCATCTGACTTTCATCTTGGAGCACCAAATGAAGTAGAAAGTAAGGTCAGGGAAAAAAGAATCATACGTTGGCTGGATTCCATTTCTAGCGATGCGGCAGCCATCTTTCTGGTGGGAGACATCTTCGATTTTTGGTTCGAGTATGGGCAAGTAATTCCTAAAGGTTTTATTCCATTTATTTCAAAGATCCACCAATTAAGGGAACGTGGTATTCCTATTGTTTTTTTTACAGGAAATCATGACCTATGGATGAAAGACTATTTCACAGTAGAACTTGGCATCCCAGTTTACACTCATCCTATTGAATTGAAAGTAGAAGGAAAATCTATTTTGGTAGGCCATGGAGATGGTTTGGGGCCTGGGGATAATTCTTACAAATTTTTGAAAAAGGTATTCTCTAATCCATTCGCCAAATGGTTATTCCGGTGGTTTCACCCAGACCTCGGAATGAAACTTGCAAAAAGCTGGTCCGGTCATAGCCGCATTACCAATAGCCAAAAAGATGAAAGTCATTTTCTTGGAGAGGATGAGTGGCTTTGGTCTTATTGCAAGGAACTGGAAGAAAAGCAACATCATGATTTGTATGTTTTCGGGCATAGACACTTACCACTTGAGTTAGAAGTAGGGCAAAATGCCACCTATTTCAACCTCGGGGAATGGGTCACCCAAAACACCTACCTTGCATTTGACGGTTTGGAAGCAAAGCTCAAAACTTTCAAAGGATGAGATCGCTAGGATTATTTATAATTTTGCTTCTGCCGCTTTTTGTATCTGCACAAAATCCAGCAAAATTAGGTGTTCCTCTTGCTGAAATATCGCTCGAAAATCTGGACCTGATTTCCTTCGACACTAAGGATCAATTATTTGCCAGTAATACATCTGGTGACATTTATCTTTTCAGCGCTGAAGGCAAGCATCTCAACTTATTTTCCCCTGCCCGTCAAGGGAGATTAAATCAATTGGAAGCTGCCTGGACAGTAAATATTTTTAGCTTTTCGTCCGATCTGCAGCAGTATAGAATTCTAGATCGTTTCCTAAAAACATTGGCAGAAGACGGCTTTGTTCTTTCGGAAGTGAATCTTGCGAAAGCTGCTACATTGGGCAATAATAATGTGCTTTGGATATGGGATGAATCTGATCTAAGCCTCAAATCAATTGACTATCTTAGAAATCTGCTCATTCAAAGCCAGCCTTTGAATTTGATTCTAACTACTAACATACTGGAAGTCGCAGAAATCAGAGAATTCAAAAATAGGCTATTTATGAATGTACCTGATACAGGCGTATTCATTTTTGACAATCAAGGGAACCTGATGCGGAAAATAGATATGACAGGTATCAACAAATTGTGCTATTACCAAGAGCATTTGCTTTGGATAGAAGGAGATCATCTGATGACGATCTCCTTATCGACAAACGAAGTAAAATCTCTCGCTCAGCTAGATGATTCAGAAGCAACTTACCTTCAAATCGGTCAAGAAAGGCTTGCCCTTGTATCCAAGGACAAAATAAGGCTCTACTCTATCCCATCGTGGCTAAAGTCCCGGAAGTAAGCATTTCTTTCTGATGTTACAATTGAAAACCTACCTGCAAAATGTCATTAATCAAAAAAAAGGCCATTTCATCTCTGAAACAGCCTTCTCGAATTATATAAACTCAGATAAGTTAATTGACTTTTACCAACTCGATATCAAAGATCAAATCTTTTCCTGCCAATTGATGGTTAGCATCCAATGTAATTTTTTCAGCATCCACACCTACTACAGTAACTGGCATAGGCTGCCCATCCCCCCCCTGAAGAGTCAATGGCAATCCAACTTCAGGCTTGATATCAGCAGGAACTTGTGCGATAGGCACATCTATCACCATGTCATCTCTGCGCTCACCGTAGGCTTCTGCAGCAGGAATGGTCACTGTCACCTTCTCTCCTAACTTCATTCCGTCAACCGCCGTATCAAAGCCTTTAATCATATTCCCATCGCCTAATGTAAATCCTAGCGGTTCGCGATTTGCTGAAGAATCAAATACGCTACCATCTTCCAATTTACCAGTATAATGCACTTGGACTGCATCTCCTTTTTTAGCTTGCATAGTCTTTTGTTTTAGTAAAGTACAAAGGTACATAAATCTATTAAGGGAGAAAACTCAATCAATATTGTCCGATTTTAGTATAAAACCGTACACTATTGGACACTTTTATAACCAAAACCTAGTATATGGCCTTATATTGGGGTTGGCATCATTTTCCCCTTAAAAACACCAAACAATTAACCATGGAAACTCAAGATTTAGGCAAGATTCTTATCATCGATGATAATGAGGACTTACTCTTTGCCGCCAAAATGCTTCTGAAAAAGCATGCAAAAGAAGTTATGATAGAAAAGGATCCTCGTAGAATCCCTTTTTTGGTAAATAACAATAACTACGATGTCATCCTCCTTGATATGAATTTCCGCGAGGATACTACCTCTGGTAAAGAAGGTTTTCACTGGTTAAAGCAAATTAAAGAAATAGATCCGAAAGCCGTAGTAATCCTTATCACTGCGTTTGGTGATGTGGAGATGGCCGTACAAGCTCTCAAAGAAGGCGCTACAGATTTCATCCTGAAGCCGTGGCAAAATGAGAAATTGATCGCGACACTTTCTGCCGCCATTAGGCTGAAGGAAAGCTACAATGAAGTCGACAAGCTGCAGAAAAAACAAAAGCAGATGCAGACTGACATGAAAAAGCCCTATAACGATATCATCGGTCAAAGTGCTTCCATGAAAAACATCTTCTCAATCATAGATAAAGTGGCTCAGACAGATGCAAACGTGTTGATTTTGGGAGAAAATGGCACGGGGAAAGAACTTATCGCACGTGCTATTCACGATCGATCACTTCGAAAAGATGAAATTTTCGTCGGTGTGGATATGGGAGCTATCACAGAAACATTATTCGAATCTGAGCTTTTTGGTCATAAAAAAGGTGCGTTTACTGATGCTAAAGACGATCGCTCAGGTAGATTTGAAATAGCTGATAAGGGCTCTTTGTTTTTGGATGAGATTGGTAACCTATCCCTTCCACTTCAATCAAAACTACTGACAGTGCTACAACGAAGGGAAGTTACCCGCATAGGTACCAACAAGGCGATTCCGGTTGACATCCGACTGATTTGTGCTACGAATATGCCTATACACGAAAGCACATCAGACAATACTTTCCGCCAAGATTTATTGTACCGAATTAACACGGTTGAAATTTTCCTCCCTCCTCTTCGAGAAAGACAAGATGATATCCCTGTATTGGCAAATCATTTTCTTAAAAGCTATAGTCAGAAATACCGTAAAAACTTCACGGGATTTACCCCCGCAGGAATGGACCTTTTACAGCACTATGGATGGCCTGGCAATATCCGTGAACTTCAGCATGCTATAGAGCGGGCAATCATTATGGCAGAAGGCGAAGTATTGGATTCTAGGGATTTCTTCTTTCTTTCTGCTAAGCCTGCTTCAGACAAAGCCCCAGCTTCCGTGACACTCAATCTCGATGATATGGAGCGTACCACCATTCAGAGAGCCATAGACAAAAACGGGGGTAACATCTCAAAAGCAGCTAAGGAACTTGGTCTGACTAGAGCATCCTTGTACAGAAGGCTGGAAAAATATGGACTATAAAGTAGGATTATTTGGGAGAATCGCCTTTTTGGCAGCTTCACTCTTTCTTCTTGCCTATGCTATCATTGATAGTTGGGGAGTCTTTATGATCTCCCTTTTCCTTGTATTGGTAGTATTTCAAATCATTTATTTGCTGCGTTATTCAGAGGGCTCCTTCAAGAAAGTGCGCATTTTTCTGGATAACATCAAACAGGATAAATACTCACAACTCTACCCGGTCAAATTTGACGGGACAGAGACTGATGATCTTCATATAGAATTCAATGCGATTCTCGCAAAGTTAAAAGAAGATCAAGCCGAGAAAGAAGCTAATTATCAGTATTTCAGATCCGTTTTTAAGCACCTTAGTATAGGACTGATCACATTTGGAGAAAATGGCGAAATTCAGATCGTGAACACTGCTGCCAAGAGAATTCTCGATGTAGAAGAATTGAAAAACATCGGAGAAATTGAAGGTATTAATAAGGAGTTACACCTAGCGATCAATAACCTGCGGACTGGTGGAAGTGAGTTAATTAAAATAGCGCATCCGGACGGAATTATGCAGATTTCAGTTTATGTGATCGAACTGCTGATGCGCGGGGAAAAGTTTAAATTAGTATCACTTCAGAATATACAGTCCGAACTGGAGGAAAAGGAAATGGAAGCCTGGCAAAATCTTGTTAAAATCCTTACTCATGAAATCATGAACTCCATTGCACCAATTTCTTCTTTGGCTGGAACTATCCAAAGTGAAATGGAAGGTAAAATAGAGCATGTGGAGCAAATAACCCCTGCAGAAATGGAGGATTATTTAATGGGAATAAGTACTATTGAGAAGAGAAGCCAAGGCCTGATCAGTTTCGTATCTGACTTCCGAAGCCTGGCCCACATCCCTACTCCAAAATTCTCCAGTATCGCAATCGCAAAACTTTTTGATCAATTGGTGGTCTTACTACAAAACCAACTGGAAACATTTCAGATTGAACTGATTAAGGAGATTAATCCAAAGGAACTAATTCTATTTGGAGACCAGACCCAGATCGAGCAAGTACTTATTAATCTCACTCAAAATGCCATTCAAGCATTAGAGGATTCAGAAGTAAAACGAATTTTTCTTCGGGCATTTATAGATGAAGCAGGGAAAATAATCCTTGAAGTCTCAGACACTGGAAAAGGTATCGATGAAGAAGCGCTATCGAAGATTTTCATCCCATTCTTCACAACCAAATCCAAAGGCTCGGGAATTGGCTTGAGTCTTTCCAAACAAATCATGCGTCGCCACAAAGGCAATATACAAGTACGCTCCACTCAGGGCGAAGGAACTACCTTCAAGCTGATCTTTAATGGATAAGAAGAAAGAATTCAAACGTGATGTAATCCAAGATATTGCCAAAGGATGAATCAGTTAGTAAACAGGGGAATAGTCCCCTTTTCGACCTGCTACAATACAGTACCTACCGTTCATGGCCTCTAAGGTTTACATGGTTCGTATACCCTTCAATTTGGACTATGCTGAATTCTCAGGACTACCTTACTACTTGTTTTATCCTAGCTTACAACACCTCTAGGAAATCTCTCTGGTTAAAAAAGATAACTCACTCCATTAGCCTGCTGCATTTACCTTAAAGTGTGTGGACATCATAGGATTTTGGTGTAAGCTTTCCCAGCCTCCATAGGCCCAAATGTAGCTTCTCTTCTACAGGCTGGAATGGTGTCAGCGACTTAGAAAGATTTTACATCACAATGCCCCCTTGCTTTTAGCTGCCCTCTTCTGTCAAGACTCTTGGGAACTTTCACCATTTAGCTATCTACTCATAACAAAAAAAACCTCTTCAGGAGTTTCCCGAAGAGGTTCTGAAATTAGCCTTTCACTAATATTAATAGGCATTCTTGTTGATGAAAATCAAACTATAAAAAGTCCATAAAATTATTTTGATGTCAAATAAGAAACTCCAGTTTTTGATGTAAAACAAGTCGTATCTCAATCGAGCATTCATGTCAAATAAATCAATGATTTCGCCACGGAAGCCTTTCGCTTGTGCAAGACCAGTAATGCCAGGCTTAACCATATGTCTGCACATGAAATATTCCATTTTTTCAGCAAATTCTTTATTCATAGGAATTGCATGAGGTCTTGGACCAACTATTGCCATTTCCCCCATCAACACATTCAATAGCTGAGGTAACTCATCCAAACTGCTCTTTCTAAGAAAAGCACCCACTTTAGTAACTCTTGAATCACCCTTAGTTGCTTGTTTGAAATCAGTTTCTGGTTCAAATTTCATACTTCTGAACTTCAGACAATAGAACGGCACATTATTCTGGCCATGCCTAAGTTGCTTGTAAAAAACAGGCCCCTTCGATTCCATCTTAATAATCAGAGCAATTATTGGAAACAACCAACTTGCAATTAAGAAGAGGAAAATACTTACCAACAAAATTTCGAAAATTCTCTTGGCAATAATCTGAGAACTATCCAAAAGGTTGACCGAATACCTATTAAAGATAAAATCGGCACTAATAGAAAAGTTTTCAAGGTTGTTAAGTTTTGAAATTGTAGTAGCCATGACAATAACTATTTTTTATTTATTAAAAATTATCTCAAACGACGTCTGGTCAGATTTTTCCGTCATTTCCATGGTGTAAATCTAGGCAATAAATGATCGATTTTCCAAATGAATTACATTATTTTTTATTTGAAATACATTTTTAATGAAAAAATAGATTTTTAAATGATTGCATATATTCCAATAAATAGCTAGTTACAAACGCTACTTTTAGCTTAAAAAACGCTGAAAATGTGACTATTGAGAGTATTTTTTATAATCCTACAGGTCATACGCGACGAAACTTTTATTCTAACCCCGTAATAAGTATTGAAAAATGAAAAGCATTTTTAATAGGATATTATTCTTGGCTAGTGCGATTTTAGGATTTGAGTTGGTAAACTTTACACTCAACTCTACCTTGTGGAGCTATATTTCTTGTTACAGGCTACATTGAGAGCAGTGGTGTAGGCATCCATACCAAGTTGCTTACCATCTGAGCGAAACTTATCTGCTTACTGAGAAGACTAGTTAATCAGCTGAAATCTAATTATTAGCACATCGAAAAAATAAAATAGGATCAGCGATCCTTACCCTATGGAATGTTTCCTTATCGAGGCACCTGAACAATTCCATTTTTCATTTATAAATATCAGTCACTAGAAGTAAGAATTGAAGTACAGGAAGCGATTGGAACAGGCCATCTAGAAACTAGCTCAAATAAGGCAAGCTAGGTGAAGTCCCTTCAAAAAGGTTAAAGTAAATTCAAGAATATACTGCTTATAAGTATTCTCTAACTGACTGAGGCTAAGTTCACCACCTTTTCAAGAGCAAAATCTAAGTGGACACTATATAAAGAGTGAATAAACCATTTGAAAAAATTATCCAACTGCTTGATTTTGCTACACTTTAGCTAGTCATGAAAAGTAAAAAAAGACTGTGTACCCAGTCTTACAAAAACCACCAATTAAGTATACTCCCTTCTTTACAAAGTACTGAAAAGAACTATTCCACTGACACTCATAAAAATTTAAAGAGATACCCCTTCTCGGTAGGCGCAAAAAGGTATGCGATACCAATAAAAAAACAGACACCCAAAAAAGATTAGAATGGCATTGGTCACATACAGGCTAATGATCCTGATGCTTATTTTAGAGAGATCTAATTAGCAAGACCTTACCTTCTTATTTTTGCTATTTCTGATGATTTAACTGAAAAGCATGTATTTAAACTAAAATTGCATTTTTATTGAAATTCTTATCCTAAATACCTAATTAGATTTAGGACCAACTGGCAAGACTGTAAATGAATTCTTTACAATGGGATAGTTTCCATTTTGGAGAAATCTATTTTGGAATATTTGAGGAACTTTAAGTACCTTACGATCTGAAATTTATGTGAATAAGAACAGAATAGTTTTAGTTAGATGGTGGTTAATTCTCCTAGCTGATAAATTTTTTTTTTTTAAAAGAAAAGCTAATCTAACTGATGGTTAACCGGTTAAAAACCGATATCAATTTTATCGCAATATTAATTTTACATACATTATGTTGCTTTTTAAATATTAATTAAAGTACTTTGAATAAAAAATAACCCATTTATCCTTTCACTCATACGGATTGAATTAAAGAATAAAAACAATAAAATACACTTAAAAAAATGGTAAAAATTGCTTTGATCGGAGCAGGGAAAATGGGACTATCCCATCTTTCAATTTTGGGGGCACATCCGAATGTAGAAATAGTAGGAGTTTGCGATACTTCGAAAATGGTTGTGCAAGTACTTGAAAGATACAGTGGTTATAAATGTTTTTCTGATTACTTGACAATGGTAGAGGAAGCTCGTCCTGATGCAGTATTTGTTTCAGTACCCACAAAATTCCATTTCCCTATGGTGAAGGAACTTTTAAACAGGGGTATAAATGTGTTTACTGAAAAACCATTTTGTTTGAACCCTGAAGAAAGTAATGAATTGACTCAGCTTGCCAAGAAAGCTGGTGTTGTAAATCAGGTCGGCTACCACAATAAATTTGTTGGGACTTTTAGAGAAGTCAAGAAGCTTATCAGTGATGGAGCTATAGGCGAAATTACACATTTTCAAGGTGAAGCCTATGGGCCTGTTGTAGTTAAGAAAAAGAGTGAAACATGGAGGTCTGATCCTAATGAAGGGGGTGGATGTCTTATGGATTATGCTTCTCATGTTATTGATCTAATTAACGACATTATTTCTCCAATAGAATCTTGTAAAGGCTCAATCCTTAAATCTGTCTATTCTAAAAATGTCGACGATTCAGTTTATGCATTAGTTGGTTCAAAATCTGGAGTATCTGGAGTTATTTCTGTGAATTGGAGTGATGAAACCTATCGAAAAATGTCAACTTCAATCACCATCATGGGAACCGAGGGTAAAATTGAATCAGATGCCAATGAATTAAAGGTCTATTTTAAGGGTAATAAATTTCCCAAGGGATATTCAAAAGGATGGAACGTGAAGTATGTAACGGATCTTACAGATGAGGTAGACTTTTACCTGAGAGGTGAAGAGTATTCAGCTCAAATCGATTATTTCATAAAATCTGTGACCGGAGAGGAAAAAAATGAAATTAATACATTTGACAGTGGGTGGAAAACAGATAAATCCATTTCATTAATTAAGAACCAATCAAGCAAATAATAGTATGGAAAGAATAATTTTTGGAGACAATCAGTTTTTTGCTGTAAATCATATTTCTGACGAAAAATCTCGTGCCCAGTCAATTAAATTCAAAGATGATTCTGCAATCATCAAAACATTAGATATTGCAAGAGCAGCCGGCATAAACACCTTCATGTGTACAACCCATGATAGAATCGCCAATATTTGTGAGATTATCCGTAAAGACCCAAAAAAATATCAAGACTTTAAAATCTACCCATGCATGCCCTATGCGCACAAATATGCAAATGCGGTAACTGAACTGGGTATAACAGGAACATTGAAACAATATCTGCCAGGAAATTTCATAGGCACTTTATTTAAAGGTGGTGTTGCTTATGTATCCAAGGATTTCATTTCGATCATGGAATTATTGATTGATGCAGAAATGAAGATGTTTAAAGGAATTAATACACCAGTGATCTTTCTGCAAAATGTAATAACTGACCTTCTATTGGGACTGGGAATGAAAGATTTGCTAATCGGATTTGCTAAACATGTACGACAGAAGTACAACGCAGAACCTGGTTTTATCACAATGAATTTGCCAAAGCTTTTGGATGTACTAGAAAAAGGAGGAATTTCAAATCCTATTATTTGCACATCTATAAATAAGGTTAACTTTAGAATGTCAGGAGGCAAAGAATTGTATGAAAAAACGCTGAGAGAAGGAAGATGCAGAGTTATTGCCATGCAAGTTCTTGGTGGAGGAGCTATTCCAGCAAATGAAGCATTAGAATATGTTAGTAATTTACCCAACGTTGAATCAATTTTGTTCGGTGCTTCCTCCAAGCAAAATATTGAAAATACGGTAGAAACTATAAATTATCACGATCAACAAAGAAGAGAAAGCCTAATTACAAGTTAAATATAAATAGGGGTTTCCAACCAAGAATACAACCTATTTCTTGATATAATTTGAAAAAAGAGAAGTCAAACGTTAAAGAGTAACTTAACATTTGACTTCTACTTTGTTTTACATTCAATTATATAGCATTTAATCATTTTAGCAAAAGAATACTGAATCATAAATTAACCAAAATAACCTCAAAGCTTAGTAACAGCTAAATATTAAACTATTTTTTTACAAAAGTGAAATTCACTTCATGTCCAGAATACATACAACAAAATATCTATCTAAGGATATAAATTATCAAACAAATAACTGTTGATTAAACAGATAAATGAAGGTTATGAAAATAGTTTTTTTACATAATGATTTTAAGGTATACTGGAGAGGAAGGTTATACTTTTTACAGAATTTTTTCCGTGAGAGAAATATTCAAGTTCATGTTATTGAAATTTTTGGCCAAGAATCAGCTTATTCCTTTGACAATTCTGGGAATGAAGAAGAATGGTGGGATTGTTTATTTGAAACAGAAAAATTCAGTGAACTATCAACAAAAATGGTCAGTGAAAGGATAATGAATCATTTGGACTCCTTAAATCCAGATTTGCTAGTCTGTGGACCAATCGCATTTACATCTGGGGCAATTGGAATGAGGTGGGCATATAAAAGAAAGAAGAAGGTTATCCTATTTGATGATTCCAAACACTCCTTATACAAAAGGAATTTTTTAGTGAACTTCATAAAATTAAGTTTAACAGATCTAGCGGAAGCCATTTTAGTACCTTCAACTGATTATGACTTAGAGTATTCAAAATGGAAAATTAAAAAGGAAAAACTATATTATGGTTTAAATTGTATAGATAACAATTATTTCTTACCCAAAAGAGAGCAACAATTTTTAAATACCAAACAAATTGTCTGTGTTGCTCGATTAGTGCCCATTAAAAACCTTGAGTCTTTGCTGAATTGCTGGAAAACTATAGAAAAAGTTGAACCTGAATACTCATTGACTATTGTTGGCGATGGACCAGAATATGAAAACTTGGTAAATCTCAAAAACAAGCTAGAATTAAAAGAAGTTAGTTTTACTGGAAACCAGACAAGAGGTGAAATTGCAAATATTCTTTCCCAATCAGATGTATTTATTTTACCTAGCTATATGGAAGGTTGGGCAATGGTTGTAAATGAGGCAATGGCAGCCGGCTTACCAGTCATTCTGAGTGACCAAATCAATGCAGGACACACGCTACTTAAAGATTCAATTAATGGTTTTGCATTTAATCCATATGACTCAGAGCAAATCACTGAAGCGATTTTAAAGTATATCAAATTAAGTACTGAGGAAAAAATTAGCATGTCTCAACAAGCGAATTTGGAAATTAAAAAATACAATTATGACTTTCTAGCCAATCAGCTTCTTTTAGCTATAAATACGATAAACAAAAAGAAAAGAAAACCTTTGTCCCTAATTGATTTGGTCTTGATTAAACTATGGAGCGGGAAGTTTAAAACTTCCAATTGGGATACCTTACAGAAAAATTAAATTTAGAAAAATATATTATGAAAAATATTTTGATAACAGGTGGAGCTGGTTTTATAGGTTCCAATTTAGGATTAAAGTTAACTAAACAGGGTTATAATGTTACCGTATTAGATAATTTATCCAAGCAAATACATGGATCAAATCCGGAAAAAGATTCTTCTACCTACAAATCCATTCTAAACTCAGGAATCAAATTTATCCAAGGTACAGTAACCAGTAAGAGTGATTGGCAAGAAGCAATAAAAGATCAGGATGCAATTGTGCATTTAGCTGCAGAGACAGGTACTGGTCAGTCAATGTACGAAATTCAAAAATATGTCGATGTAAATATTAGCGGGACTTCATTAATGTTAGACCTTCTAACAAATTCAAAGCATAAGGTGAAAAAAATTGTAGTAGCTTCTTCCAGAGCTATTTATGGTGAAGGAAAGTATTTATGCAATGAACATAATATTGTCTATCCCAATGCTAGAAAAGATGAGGATATGATGAAGGGTGACTTTGAATGCAAATGCCCTATTTGCAATAACAAAGTAGAATTAGTTCCCACTGATGAGAATTCCAAAATTCACCCAACTTCTATTTATGGTATAACAAAACAAGTACAAGAACAGATGGTGCTCACCATGGGAAAATCCTTAGGCATTCCAGCAGTTGCTTTTCGATATCAGAATGTATATGGACCAGGACAATCATTATCAAATCCTTACACAGGCATATTATCAATTTTTAGTACTCAGATTAAAAACAATAACAATCTGAATATTTTTGAAGATGGCAAAGAGAGTAGAGACTTTGTTTATATTGAAGATGTAGTCAATGCAACCATGTTAGGTTTATTAAAAAAAGAAGCTGATTACGAGGTATTTAACGTAGGTGCGGATAAACCCATCGATGTTATGACCGTAGCTAAACTTTTAAAGGATAACTACAATTCAGACATTGAGATAAACATAACAGGCAACTTTAGAAAAGGTGATATTCGACATAATTATGGAGATTTACAGAAAATTAAGGATATATTAGATTTCACACCTCAATTCTCTTTTTCACAAGGAATAAAAAGCTTTTGCAATTGGGTCGAAGACCAAGAAGTACAAGAAGACAACTATCAAGTTTCGATTAATGAAATGAAAAATAAAGGTCTATATAAATAAACTATGGGTTTACTGTCTAAGTCATCAATTATTCCTTATCATAATGGAAAAAAACAATAACAGAAAAAAATGTTTACTCATTTCTCCACAATCTTTCTATTTTTATTCGGAATACTTAAGTAAAACATTAGCCTCATATGATTATGATGTGGTCGTCAGCAACGATGAATACCCCGATAACACATTGGGTAAGATTATGGGAAAACTCAAAATCCCCTTATTAAGAACAATAACAGAAAAAAAAATTATAAAAAATTTTGTAGATGGTAATTCTTACGATTTAGTACTCATAATAAAAGGAAGAGGAATAAGTCCATCATTACTAAAAGCTCTTAAACATGTATCCACAAAGGTAATTGGCTATAGTTTTGATTCATTCAATTATTACGACGCCCCATTAAAATGGTTAAGGCATGTTGATAAATTTTATACATTTGACTATCGTGATGGAGATAAACATGATATACCAATTATAGAATTATTTTCTTCAATGCCTGAAAACAATACAAGAAAAGTGTCCAGTTACAAACTCTCAGCAATTGTCAGGAACCATTCCGATCGTCTTGAATATATAAATAAGGTCTTATCAAATTTAGAAGTAGAAAATAAATTTGTATTTATATACGAACAAAACGTTATAACGTTTCTCCAAAATTTCGTAAAAAGTCCAATATTATATTTCAAATTCTGGAAACACATCTCTTTTAAACCCCTTCCATATAGCGAGTATATTAGAGTATTAAATGAATCTGACTTCACGATAGATTTTGCACATCCAGCACAATCAGGTATCACAATAAGGTGTTTTGAAGCATTAAGTTCACAAACAAAAATCATTACCAACAATCCTTTCGTGAGAAGAAATAATTATTTCACGGACAGTAATGTGATACTATTTGAAAAAGATTCAGACTCTACGACATTAAAAGAGGAATTTAAAAAAATCGAATCAAACGTTCCCGAAAAGCACAATAGAACAATTAACAATTTTATTGAAGACTTAATTTTATAAATTTATTCTCTTAGATTAACTAAATCTTATCAACATTTTAATTGAATTATCTCATTAACATATCGAGGATGTTACGTAAACCTTTCATTATAGTCCTACTGTTGTTGATATGTGCTTCCGGCCGAGCCAGCACATATTATTTCTCATCTTCAGACGGAGATGATAAA
The DNA here is from genome assembly GCF_035156405.1 of Algoriphagus aurantiacus. Lineage (NCBI taxonomy): Bacteria > Pseudomonadati > Bacteroidota > Cytophagia > Cytophagales > Cyclobacteriaceae > Algoriphagus > Algoriphagus aurantiacus. The sequence continues at coordinate 169,119 of NZ_JAXRUT010000010.1, forward strand.
CGATCTTTACAGGAAGCTCAAAATCCTGAAACACCGTGGGAAAGCATTCAAAAGCTAAATACCCTGTTAAATATAATTAGACCTGGAGACAGTATTTTATTTAAAAATGATGATCGCTTTCATGGCACCATCAACATAGTTAAATCAGGAACCGTCAAATCACCAGTTTATTTCGGAAAATATGGTTCAGGTGAAAATCCGACTTTAACCGGATTTTGTGAAATTACTAATTGGATTTCAAAAGGAGATAATTTGTTCGAGTCACATATTCCAGAAATGGAATCACCTTTAAGTACAGTGATCATTAATGACAAAATCTATCCTCTTGGCAGGTATCCGAATGAAAATGAATACGATGGTGGCTATTTTAAAATCAGTGCATATAAAGAAGGGCACATAGAAAGTTCTAATTTTAAAACATCCGCCAACTATGCTGGGGGAGAAATAGTCATTAGAAAGAATAATTGGATAATTGATAGACACACCATAAGTACAAATACTGGTAATAGCATTGACTACCTAGATTTTGAAAAAGAAATAGCTCCAATGATTGGATATGGATTCTTTATTCAAAATCATCCATCAACGCTAGATCAACATGGAGAATGGTATTTTGACACAAATAGTAAAAAATTGTTAATATATCATGAAGGCAACCCTATAGATGAAGACATAAAGGCTGTAACTTTATCTGAGGTAATTAGTATTCAAAATACAGCAAATAATATTTCTTTTGAAAATATTAATATTGAAGGATCCAATAAAAATTTAATCAGTCTAAAAGGTTCATCAAATATAATTTTTCAGAATTGTAATTTAGCATACATTGGGCAAAACGCCATAGACGCAGTTTCTACAAAAAATATAACGATATCAAATTCGACAATTAAGAACTCATTGAACGGCGGTGTATTTTTAGGATGGAATGACATCGGGTTAGTCATCAAAAATAGTACTTTTGAGAACATATTTAATTTTGCTGGTATGGGTAAAAATGGAGAAATGCAAAGCCAGGCAATTTATATGAGTGAAAAAACTTCAAATGTCCTAATTGAAGAAAACAAATTTTTTAAATGCGGATACAACGGGATAAATTTTAGTGGCGATAATATAAACATCAAAAATAATTTAATAGATACTTTTTGCTTTATTAAAGATGATGGAGGCGGAATCTACACATTTACCGGACCATCTAAAACACCATTTATAAATAGAAAAATAATTGGAAACATCATTATCAATGGAATAGGAGCAGTTGCTGGTACAAAACCATATGGTATTAATGACCTGCCCTACGTTGAAGGGATTTATCTGGATACTTTTGTTAGTGAAGTTGATATAGAAAACAATACCATTGCAAATATTAAAGGGAAAGGCATATTTTTGAATAATGCTGATCACATCAACATTATCAATAACAAAATAGTAAATACTGGGTATTCCATTTACTTAAAAAGTGATGACTTAGATGATTCATCTGAAAATATTGTCGTCCAGAATAATGAATTTCTAGCTACTACTGCATCTCAAATTCACTACTATATTAGAACTAATTTCGATGAATTATCCAAGATTGGAGAATTTGATAAAAACATATTATTTAGACCACTAAGTAATTCGAAAACAATATTTCTACAGACACCTAAAATTAATGGACTTATTGATGTTTCAGCATGGAATACGAAATTCAATTTGGATAAAAACTCCTCAATAGGCCAAGTTAATACCTTAAATATCAATCCCTCTGAAAGAAAGACTTCGAAATTAGATTCATCCCTCCTACTAGAATATAATCACTCCAGAAATCCTAAATCCATTTCACTTCTTGGTACATATGTTGATATTAGAGGAAATAGGTCAATCGAAAAAATTGAAATACCACCTTATTCTTCAATAGTCCTGCTAAAATCAAGGAATGAACCGTAATTCATTAACCCTAACTATTTAAAATTATTCATAATTTTGTGATTGCAAAATTCATTACCCCTGTCAAAACCTTAGCCAAAAGCTACTCTATTAAAACATTAAATGATGTCTAATCTAGTTAACAAAAACCACAAAAAACACTTAGTTTGGATCCTTACTCTAAGAGGTTTCGGATCTGAAATAAATAATTTGATTTACTCGATAAATTACTCCAAACAGAAAAATATTTCTTTTGGAGTAATTTCAACCTATTGGAATTTTAAATACAATGAGGGTTTAAAAGACTACTTCATATTTGAAGAATTCAAAGATCCTAAAATTTCTTTACTCCTATTTCTTTATAAAGGTTTTATCAATCCCCTTACCTATTCTTTTAGGAAAAACCGATTTTCTGAATTGACCAACCAAGCATTAGAACTCTTCATTGGTAAAAACAAAGAGAAAAACGTTTTCAAAGAAAACATATTAAGTTATTCATTTAAAAAAATGAAAATGCTTCTAGGTATAAAAAGTGAATTGATGTTTGAGGTTTTCGATGAAATTCGACAATTCAATTTCAATCAAAGAAATTCAGATAGAGAAGGGTTCATCCTCCAAATGAATGAAATCTTACTGGATTTTTGGAAATTTACACCCGAAACTGCTAAGGCAATTGAAAATATAAAGCAAAAACAAAATCTTGATGGTTTAGAAAATTATGCTGTCTTCCATATAAGAAGAGGCGATAAAGTTGCTGAGGCAACAATGGAAGATAGGTCCTATGAGGTGGAAGAATATGTAGAGAAACTGAATGTTTTAGATCCGTCCATTAAAACAATTTTTCTTATGACCGACGATTATAATGTTTTCTTGGAACTTCAGGAAAAATTTCCAGATTTCGACATTTATACCCTAAGTGATCCAATTTCTACTGGTCATGATCAAGAAACCTTCAATAATAGTTCTCCTGAGGCAAAACGTAAGCATGGTATTGATTTATTGACTGAATTGGAAGTTGCCAGAAATGGTGAAATTTTTATCGGCAGCAGAGGATCCAACATATTCAGATTGGTCGAATATTTTAAAATTGTAGGTTGCCATGATCTAAGTGATAATTCAGATGAACTATAAATAATTATAAATTAGTTTAATCATTATTTTAGACGAGCAACAATTTTTTTTAAAATCAACTAGAAATAAGTATGATTTAATTATAACTAGACCCTATTTTTTTCATCCTTTTTATATTTATACTTTATTACAACAGAATCCTGCAAAGATTTATTTAGACACTTATTTTTTATAGTTTTAATTTTACAATTTCGATAGGTATTTTTCTGCTCTACTAGGTTTACAACCTACCTAGTATACACATCCTAACTTTTCTAAGTTATTACTTGTAAATTTAATCTGCTAAAGATCTACTCAACAGCGAACTTTTATGATAAGAGATGAGTTAGAATTTGTTAAAAAATTCATTCTTTTTAATCATCCTTGATTTGTACAAATAATTCTACACTTTTTCATAAAAAATTCATTGAAATCATATGTGTTCAGCTTTTCAAGACTTTGATTTTAGGTTGTTATAGTGGACTTAAGTTTTCAACAAATTAGATTTATCATACAAACAACTAAATACATTGTATATACTTCATAAAAGAAGTCATGTATGGGGATCTTCTACTCAATATGATTAAAGTAAGGCCATTTTGTACAAAATTAAACTAAAATATAATTTTATATATTATAATAAAATTCAATTTTAAATATATGAAATACATTTTTTAGACTTAAACAGAGCTTTAACATGATTTTTAAAATTGGCATGGTCATAGAAAAGAAAATTGCATCGCCCAAAATTGAATGTTAGCAATGACATTCATCAGCGTCACCCAAAAATAATCCTATTTCCAAATTCACAGCCTTAGGTTAATTTCCTAAGGCAAAAACTTTTGCACACTCTCCTTCCCAAGATCAGGGTATTAATTCAGCAATAGGGCTTAAGCCCTAAAACTGAAAGAGTAGATTAACTAATAAAGTTTATTTGGGAAAGCTTAGATTTTTGAGTTAAAAAATAAATCCTAAAATAAGAGAAACAGAATTCTACAAAAGGCTTGGTGGATTTAGTCATGTAGAATTCAACAATTCTTTAACAAGAAATCAGACCAACATTACCGAAGGATCATAGTGAGATTGAAATTATGTAATAAAAACATCTCAAAGTCTCCAAAAGGCAATCAATTATTTAAAAAGACCGAGAACTACCAACTTAGAAAATTTTCCTTAAGCACAACAGAGATGGGATTAATATGGATAATTCCAAAGGCTTAGTATTGCCCAAATCGTCACTGTTAACAGTACTTAATAATCAGTAATCAAATTAACAACAAATATAATTTATCGCCCCCAGCAACTGTTTTAAGATCATTACACTATGGATAAACTACTTATTAACCTTTTTAAAGCCACTCTCTTCACTTTGTTTTTCTCTTTTTGTTTTGACGCTTTCCCTTCGACCTATTATTTCTCTTCTACTCTTGGCGATGATGCTCACAGCAGCACTCAGGCCCAAAATCAGAATACCCCATGGAGGAGCATTCAAAAACTGAACTCAATTTTCAGTTCCCTTCAGCCCGGGGACAACATCCTGTTCAAAAACGGAGATACCTTTCAGGGTACCATCTCCATCACCAAATCCGGTACCGCGGGTGCACCGATCTCTTTCGGAAGTTATGGCTCGGGTGAAAAACCGATTTTGACAGGATTCCGGGAAATCAAAGACTGGGTGTCACTCGGCGGAAATGTCTNGGGTGCACCGATCTCTTTCGGAAGTTATGGCTCGGGTGAAAAACCGATTTTGACAGGATTCCGGGAAATCAAAGACTGGGTGTCACTCGGCGGAAATGTCTACGAGGCTTCTATCCCTGAAGTTTCCTCTACAGTATCTACCGTGGTCATTGACAATGTCCTGCAGGCCATGGGAAGATATCCCAACAGCAACGCCGCCAACAGCGGATACCTCACCATCAATTCTTTCAGCGGCGGTACCATCGGAAGCGGCGGATTGCAGGCGCCCGCTAGTATGGCCGGGGGAGAAATCGTGATCCGG